>JBLHLU010000045.1:0-18436 GCA_047623385.1 Paraglaciecola psychrophila | reverse complement strand
CAGTTGCAAGGTGAGCGACGCTTCAGTGGTAGCTTTTTTGCCTTTGAGTTCTGCCAGTGTTTCGGTATAGGCGTCGGTAGCGGAATTCTCTCGTTCCAAAATAGTGATATTAGACTCTAGCTGCATTACCCGGCGGCGGGAGTCTTCGATCGCCGCGGGGGTGGCGGTTTGACTGAGGGCAACTCGGGCACAGGCGGTGTCGAGCAGGCTTACCGACTTGTCGGGCAGTTGCCGACCGGGAATATAGCGGGAGGACAGTTGCACCGAGGCGACGATAGCCTCGTCGAGGATGCGCACCTTATGGTGGGTGCGCAGCGCACCGGAAATACCGCGCATCATATCAATTGCCTTCTCTTCGCCGGGCTCTTCGATGTTGACTACTTGAAAGCGTCGGGTCAGGGCCGGGTCGCGCTCGAAATACTTTTTATACTCGGACCAAGTAGTGGCGGCGATGGTGCGTAGCTCGCCGCGGGCCAGCGCTGGTTTTAGTAGGTTGGCGGCATCACCCTGCCCCTCTTTACCACCGGCACCGATTAGCGTGTGGGCCTCGTCAATAAACATAATGATCGGTGAAGGTGACGCTTTAACTTCCTCAATAACCGACTTCAGCCGATTCTCAAATTCGCCTTTAACACTGGCACCAGCCTGTAACAGGCCTAAATCGAGGGTGTGAATAGCAACGCCGCGCAGCGGCTCGGGCACATCACCCGAGGCGACCCGCAGCGCGAAACCCTCGACTACAGCGGTTTTACCGACACCGGCTTCACCGGTAAGAATAGGATTGTTTTGGCGCCGGCGAGTCAAAATATCAATACACTGGCGTATTTCTTCGTCCCGGCCCAGTACCATATCAATTTCGTTATTGGCCGCACGCTGGGTCAGATTGATAGTGAACTTGTCTAATGCCGGAGTTTTAGTGGGTTTCGCGCCGGCGCCGCTGGCGGTGCCGGAATTACTGGTGCCGCCGCTGGCAGCGGTGGCCGAGCTGGATTCGGCGGTAGTGCCGACAATAGCTCTAGCAGTTTCTCGGATTGACTCAGGGGCAATACTTTTCAGTGACGGTGCCGATTCGAGTATCGAGCGCTTTAGCTGCTCATCCAATAACATTGATGTCAAAAGATGACCGGAGGTTATCTGGCCGTGGCCGTAATCTACCGATGCCAGCATCCAAGCATTTTTTGTCAGCTCTATAATTTGTGGTGCCAGTGCCGGTGGTCTGGAACTGCCTGACTTAAAGCGCTCAACAGCGGTGGTTAGCTCTTTGCTGAGTTGCGAAAAATCCACTTCGTGTTTTTCGAGTAAGTGATAAATATCGGTGTCGGTATGCTCAAGTAACTTCGCCAGCCAGTGCTCAATCTCAACATTATAATGACCTCGCGCCAGACACAATCCAGCTGCACCTTCTAGCGCATCGCGCAGGGTCGGCGCCATCTTCGCGACCAGTAGTTTCAAATCGATATTTATCATGTTAGCTCCATCTGTATAAAGTTATTGTTCGTTCATTAAATAATTTTTCGATCGGCTGCACTTATACCTATTCAGTTGATTAGTTAGATCTTTATATAATATCAACAGTTCCTTAGAGTAAAGCCGTTAGTGGACATTAATCGTCACTTCCCGCTGTTTTGAATCGCCGCTTAACTGGGTATTCCATCCGAGTATTGGCTGGCTATCGCCGCTACTAGTGAGCTTGAATAGAGGTAGATTTTTACGTTGTGTTGTCAGTTTAAAGTCAAACTCTAACTCCGAACCGACGGTGAATCGAGTCAATGTTTTCAACTGCGCCATATAGTCGCCATCGGGGCGCATTTGCATCAATTGCTGATAGTTTAAATTGGTCAACTTAACCGAAAATTTGCTCTGAACCTGCCAGCCCGAAGAGCCCAACATGGCGTTGACGCCGAGTTGGTTGTTGACCCCTGGAGTATACGCGTCCGCGGCCATACTGGAGCGGGTGTCCGGTGGAATAGCCACCCACTGCGGTTGAAACTGGTCGATTGATACCGGCATGCCGAGATGAAACTGTAACATCCTCTCAACGACCTGTGCCGGTCTTATAGGGCGAGACAAAAACCCGCCCACACTAATAATATTCTCGATTGACAGCGGTAACTGTTCGCTGGTGTGCTTGGTACCAAGACCTAACAGCGACAATATGACTTGATTGAAAATATTGCCACCGGCACCAGCAATTTTATGGCTCTCGGTATTGATTGGATAGCGATATTTTTTCCAGGCGCGATAAAACAATGACAAGCTGCGGTGGTTAAACATATCCAAAAACGAGGTCAGGGTGGTATCGCGCAACCGATTGCGCTGCTGGAGTAGTTCAGAGTAGTGAAATGGCAATACCCCGGTGCTGCCGGTTAGACTCATCAGCGATACTTGCATGTCCTGGCGGCTTTCGCTGTCAGCTGATCGCTGCAACGACAAAATATCATTGCCCGGAAATACCAGCGAGGTAGTGGCGCGAAAGTGCACCGCCTCCTGAGACGGTCTGGCATCGCCGCCAATAGCTTTTGGCGGCGGTATATTGTGTCGCTTGGCTTCGGCAATACCGATGTGCTCAAGCAGTCGCACGGCTTGGAAAAAGTCAAATTTTTCCGGTGCCGCTGCTAACTGCGCGCTTACAGTAGTTGGCGTTCGCCGGCTCTTGGGGGCCATTTTTTAAGTACCTGTTCTCTGCCTTTTTCTTTGGCAATGAGTCTAACGAATGAGTTTATAGAACAATATAGCCCGAGAAAAACTTCAAGTATGTTAGCGAATAAAAATACGCTTTGGCCTCCAATCTTCATCGGATCAAAGACAATCTCAACCTCGGTGCCACGGCACAAAACACTGCGGCCGTCGATGGTAATAGGTGCATTAATTGTCCGGGTAATAACCTGGTCAATAGATTCAATCATCGTTCTGGTGCTGGCGGAATCTCTAAAATCATAAAGTCGTAAAATTTCCAGCAGTGCTTGCCTAGACATCGAGTCACTGCTGAGCGATAGATGGTTCAAATTGAGATGGGAAATCAGCCGCCAATAAGCGCCTGACTTCAGTGGTGCTCGCAGCGTTGGGGTAGGGGCGCTGATGCAGTTTATCGGCACAGTAGGAATGTCGTTTGAGGCGCCCTGTAAGGCAATGCTGCCGGAGAAAGGCATTTTTGCCGGCACATTGCGGTTACAACACTGCGCGCTGATACTGAGTACAACATCGACCGGCGTATCGTTGTTCAAATTAGCGTCAATAAAGCTAATGGCCAGTTCAGTAGCTACTTCATTGTTGTGCTCGCCCTCAATAACCGTTTTACGTGTGGCATTCCAATACCTACCGCCGGCCTTTTTACTTTGGTGATAATTTTGCGAGAAAAACGCGAAGTACTCACTTTGCGTGCCATCTTGGGCAATGCCTTCGACTGAATCTATCGAGAGGATTTCGTAGCTATTGGCGTGCTGTGAGTCAGCTACTACCGGATAGTCTACTTTCTGGTGATTGAGACGAATCGACTCGGTACTGTGTTTAAACAAATTGATCGCAGGAGTGCAACCCAGTTCAAAATTGTCCCGGGTAATTTGATGTTCGAGCTCGGCGTCGGCATCGTCCAGATAAAAATACAGATGTAGCTCAGAACCGCTATTGTCGGCCACCGCATTGGCCAGATTGGCCAAGTCAAAAAAGAGAAACTTTTCGGGGAATACAAAAAACTCCGTTAGTAGGCGGTACCCCAAAAACGAATTGTCAGGATAGTTTAGCATGCCCTCGCTGGTGCTAAAGCCAACCGGGCGAATACAGTTACCGCTCAGTTGAATAGGATTGGGATCATTTTCGGAGGCTGCTATCACCACTTTGTTGGTTTTTTGAAACAGCAACTCATACAGCTTTTGACTAAGATTACTCTGGCCCTTGATATAAAAGCGCAGGTCCTGCAACAGCAGATCTTGCACTGTCATACCCTCACCGCTAACATCAAGACGCAGGTGTAATAGAGCATCCCCCGCCACAGTGTTAGCTGCCGGCGCTACAAAAGGTCTGAATTTCAATTGCGCCTCGGCCACATTCAACGAATAAAGCGTGGTGTCGTAACAAGTTTTAAATTCGCAGGCGACACCGGCTATAGTGGCGGTTTGCAGCTGAGCGCCACGGGCAATCGTTGTCTTCTCTTTAATTTTACCGCCTCGGTCAAACTGAACAACAGTCATTGAGGGTATCGGTTGTTGATAATGTGGATAAAGCGTGCCGAGTATGGCATCGCTCAGCTCGGGGAAATCGTCATCCAGTTTTTGTTGGGTTCTGGCGTTGAGGAAGGCGAATGAGGAAATTAGCCGCTCCACCAGCGGGTCTTCCAATTCGTCGGCCCCTAATTGCAAACGGCCGGCAATTTTGGGATAACGATTGGCAAAGTCCTGGGACTCGTTCTTGATAAAAGACAGTTCTCGCTCATAGTAGCGCAGTAAATCATCACTCATCGTTTTGATTCCTTAACGCCTACTGCTTTGCTCATGGGGTTGATCGCAGAATCGAAGACAATAGTATCGTTGTCTGGAGAGGCGTGTAGAACCGCTTCAACCCGGAAATGAAAACACATGTCACGGACATCTAAGGTATTTTTACTGTCGACTTTTATCGATTTAATCCGTGGCTCATAATTACGTATGGTTTCTTCCATCTTGCGGCAAAACTGTTGCACGTGCTTGTTGGACTCCAAGTTAACAGTGGCGATATCTTCTAGGCCATAGTTCAATAGTGAGCAATCTAGCAGTGGCATTTGCGCGGGAGTTTCTACGCAACTGATGCGGGTATTGAGTAGATTTTCAAGATTCGCCCGCACATTTTCTTTGAGTTGTCGCAATACCATCGAGGATGATTTGGCAGCCTCTGCACTCACTTCCGGGTGGTCGTCTATCAGACAACTCATCAGGGAGGGGCTTAATTTTTTTTCCGCACTAATATCATTCATCGCTGTTAGCTAGAGCCTCGAGTTTGTACCAATTCGGTGGTCAGTTTTAGTTCTGAAACAATTTGCTCTGCAACAAAATGCGGCTTTAGGTGGATGGTGCAGCCATAAGTGCCGGGCTTGTTGTAGTTTTCGCGAACCTGAACCTTAAAGTCGCGCAGTGGATAGCGGGCGCGCAATTCCCAGTCTAGATCTGTGCGGCCGGTGGCATAGGGTCGCAGCCAGTTATTAATCAGTTCCTCAGCGTCTTTTTCCGACTGAAATGAGCCAATTTTGTCGCGCACAAGGACTTTTATATAATGGGCGAAGCGTGAGGCACACATGATTTGTTGTAGCATGGCGCTGACTCTGGCATTGGCCGAAGAACTTTTATCGCTAAATTTCTTGGGCTTTTGCAGTGAAGCGCTGCTGTGAAATACTGAAAAAGGGGTGCCGTAGCTGTGGCACAACGGGATAAAACCCTCGTCGCTCAGTGTTTTTTCTAGACTGTCACTGATCACCACCGGGGTCGACAACCGATTATTCTGACTGATGCCAGCGGAGGTGGGAAATTGGGTCACCACACCGCCGGTGAGGTGGCCGCGGTAGACACCTGACAGTGTTGAGAACCAGCTGTACTGACCGAATTCCCTAGCGGCAACTAAGCCCAGCGCAATAGCGGCATTGCCCCACAAATAGTCACTGTTGTTATGCCGGTGACAATATTCCTCAAAATAGAGGCCTTTTTTGGCCATGGCTTGGCGTTGATAGGGTTCTCTGAGCAGCACGCCGGGCACGGTAATTGCCAGAAAGCGGCTATCTTCCATATCGCGCAGCGCGCGCCAGCGAATATATTCCTGGCCGCTAAATATGCGCTCTAAATCGATCGGCTGAGTCAGTTCCTCGATGGCGTCCAAACCAAATAACTGCGGTGCCGCTGCACAGATAAACGGGGCAAAGGATGCTGCGGCGATTTGTGCCATACCCTTTAGCGCGTTGATATCGTCGGTGGGCGATTCGGCACTGGGTTTGTGAGTTATGTAATAGTCACCCAGCAGTAATCCGTAGGGCTCGCCGCCGGGCATGCCAAATTCTTCGTTGTAGATGTACCGAAACAGGTGGCTTTGGTCAAACTCTACAGCGCGGTCTATGTCTTTGCACACTTCTTGCCAACTGACATCTAACAATTTTATCTTTACGCCTTGCTGCTGCGCGACCTCGTCAACGAGAAACTTCAGGCCTCGCCAGCGCGCTTCAAGTGCTTGAAACTGGCGGTGGTGGATTATGACATTGAGTTGCTCTTCAACCTGTTGGTCGATATCGGCAATCGAACGCTGCAAGCACTGTCGCAATGACATTTTGCTGTAGTCAACTTCGGGGCCCAATAGGTTAATCCAGGCGACCAAAATATGCTCAGCTTGTTGCAGCGATAGAAAAAATTCGAGGGTGGATACATGTTCATCGTCGTGCGGTGAAGAACACTGCTCGATAACAGTGTCTAGCAAGTTGTCTATTACTGCCACGCGAGCGAATCCCTGGTGTGTATGGGTCGGACCCCGCAACAGCCAATGACTGCTGCGGGTTGTTACTTCTAAAGACTTGCTAACTAGCCGGAATATTAGCGACCATGCGCAGTGAAGTAGTCAGTTCTTCCATTTGCAGCCAAGGCTTTAAGTAGGCCACAGCATTGTAAGAACCTGGAGCACCCGGTATTTCCTTCACTTCGATACGAGACTCAGACAGTGGATATTTAGCCTTCATCTCAGCACTGGCTTCGGGGTTGCCGTTGGTGTATCCAGCAATCCACTTGTTGAGCCAGCGCTCGGCATCCGAGGCTTCCATAAACGAACCAATTTTGTCCCTAGCCATTACCTTCAGGTAGTGGGCTATTCTGGCAGTAGCCATAATATAGGGCAGGCGAGCTGAAATAGAAGCGTTGGCAGTGGCATCGGGGTCGTCATAGACCTTGGGTTTCTGCGTTGTCTGCGCACCAAAAAACACCGAGTAGTCGGTATTTTTAAAGTGGCACAGGGGTAAAAAGCCCTGTGATGACAGCTCAGCTTCACGGCGGTCGGTAATGGCGATCTCGGTTGGGCATTTCTGGTCGACATCGCCATCGTCGCTCATAAACAGGTGAGATGGCAGGCCTTTGACTTTGCCGCCGCCCTCGGCGCCACGGATAGAGGTACACCAGCCATTCTCTGACATTGAGCTAGTCATGGTAACGCCCATGGCATAGGCTGCGTTCATCCAAGCATAGTCGTCGTGATCGACTGCCATAGACTGGCCGCTGGCGGTTTGAGGAAACTCTTCGTAATCAAAGGCTTCAACCGGTTTAGTATTGGCACCGTAGGGAGGGCGAGACAGCACTCTAGGCATAACCAGCGATACAAAACGGGAATCTTCGCTCTCGCGGTAACTGCGCCACTTCATATATTCCTGAGACTGAAAAATCTGACCCAAATCGCGGGGCTTAGACAGTTCGGTATAGTCGTCAAAACCGAACATTTCGGAGCCCGCGGCAGAAATAAACGGACAAAAGGCGGCGGCCGCAACATTGGACATCTTCGACAGCAGTTCAATATCTTCTGGGTGATTGCTAAACTCAAAGTCGCCAATCATCGCTGCATAGGGCTCGCCGCCGGCAACACCAAATTCTGATTCGTACATCTTCTTAAAGGTCTGGCTCTGATCAAATTCAACTGCTTTGTCCAGATCTTTAAACAACTCGCGCTTGGAAATATTCAGCATTCTGATTTTCATGCCGGCACCGGTTTCGCTATTCATCACCAGGTGGTGCATGCCGCGCCAAGAACCTTCGAGTTTTTGGAATTTTTCGTGGTGCATAACCGCCGCTAACTGGCTAGAAATAGCCTGGTCAATAGCGGTAATTGCATTGGTAATAGTCGCAGTAAGGTTGCGATCCCAGGTTAATGTACCGTCTAAAACTTGTCTGGTTAGGTTGGCCAGTAAGTCCTGGGCGTCATCGGGTTCGGTTTGTTTGGTCGCGCTAATGGCTTGCTCTAGCAGACTGACTGATTCTGTTTCCGTCGCTTCGGCTGCTGCGCCGCCTGTTTCTAATTCAGTACTCATTTGTCACCACTCCCAGATTCGGCTTCCATTCCCAGCTCTTTAGACAGAGCGGTAACTTTATCGGTGTTCTGTAAAATATCTTCCAAGATGCCTTCTAAATCTTCTGAGCGATCGGCCTTGCTCATCAGGTCGCGCAGCTTATTGCGTGCTTCGACCAATTTGCGGATAGGATCTATCTGCTGGGCGACATTTTGCGGTTCAAAATCTTCTATCGACTTAAAGGACAGGTCGACGCCGATCTCGCTGTCGTCGTCGGCTAAGGTATTTTCCGTTTTAAATTGAAGCTGCGGGTCGATTTTGGTCATAACTTTGTCAAAAGAGTCACGATCGATATTAACGAACTTTCGTTCTTTCAGGCTTTTTTTACCGTCGGTATTGTCGCCGGAATAGTCTCCCATGGTGCCCATTACAAAGGGCAGTTCCTTGGTTTCTTCGGCGCCATTGGTCTCTACTTCATAGGTGATATGAACTCGAGGTTTTCTGACTCGTTTTAATTTGTCATGGATGCTGTCTGACATAGTGATTCTCCGCTTATTTACAGTTTGTTAGTGTAATTAAATGAGCACATTGATAAATATATATATTGTTAAATGAAGTCGCTAAAGGATTACCACTGGTCATTATTAGTGGTAGATTCCTGCGGGCTACTGGCTGCATAGCTGTTATTGTCCGAGGCCTGGCTGGGGGCCACCACGGGGGCGCCCATGTCAGCGCCGTCAGTAAATTCAACGCCGGTAAGCTGTCTAAATATGTTTCTAGCATTAGTGTCGGGCATCAGTTCACCCATCAACTCGCCGACCGGCATTTTGCCCCACTTCACCAGCCGTTCAATACCACTGGCAATGGGGGTATGAGGCTCGGTAGCGCGAAAGAATTTGGCGATTTCGCTCAATTGCAGCAGCGCGTCGTTACGGTTGCCGACTGCGCCCTGGGTGTTAAACGACTGCGCTGCGCCACTGCCCTGAACTGCTGCGGGTGTAGTAGCACTATCATTGTCATCGGCGGCAGTTTCTGCAGCGGCCTCGACCGGCGCCGCCACTGTTAATTTGTCCTTGGCGACGAAACGCACTGACCGCTGCACCTCTTCGAGAATAGCGATAACATTACTATTGGGGGGAGTATCAGCGCCGCAGTACTTACTTAGTTGTTGTCCCAGAGCTTGGTATTGACTCAGCGTCTCTTCTAACGAGGCCATTAGCTCGAGGAAAAACGCACTGGAACTGGCCCGCACCGCTTTTTCGACATCCTCTAGACTATAACCTTGGCGCTGCTGGCGCTGGCTTTTTTTCTCTGGGTCGGTGATTTTGGACACTTCGAGGGCCTGTTGGTACTGCCACAGGCTGAAAGCACTAAAATCTCCGGAAAAACTGTCCGGTGCGGTAATTTCTAAGTTGCGAATGGGGGCTATCAGGGTGCCTTCGGCACCGTCGCCATTGAGGCCTGTTAGTGGTGCTACTTTGGTTTCCATACCGTCTTCGTCGGGTAGCGGGTACAGGTGCTCCCAATACTCTGCTACCAGACGGTTGACTAGAGTTATACCGTCACGCAATCCGCTGAAACCTTCGCTGCGTACTAGTGCCTCTATATACCAAGTACAGACTTCCAAGTCTTTCGACTGCTCGGTCAGTACTTTAGGCGACAACTCCAGTACCAATCGCCAAGTGGCCATAGCCGCACCGGGGTCGGTCTCCTCCATCAAAGCGCTGCGCTCTTCTGCTCGAGCAGCATTGCGCGCATCTTTTATCTGATAGTACTCTTCAGAGCGGCTTTCGCGCAGGTCGACACCGGCGGGGTTATCGCCGTCAATTGGTGCTACTAATTCTTCTATGTCGATCAATTAACTGATTCCCATTGTTGTTGTTGGCCTATATCAATTGGTTCGCCGCAGGGTATTTTTATAGCGCACCGGCGTATCAGAGTGTCGCATTTTAATAGTACGTTTTATTGCCGCGATGTTCTAACACTTATACGCTTGCGCCCGACTAGACACACCAAATAGGCTGCTAACAGTGTCGAGCCTCCAAGCAGACAGAGTAACTGGCTATCGCTAAATCCAGCTCGTTAGGTCATCTAACGGTTGTCACCGTAATGACATAGCCGGTTGCAACAGCAACATTAAAATTTTAATCGCTAATTTACAATCTAGCAGTTATTCATACCATTTACCACTCAACATAGCGGAAAACTGTTCGGGCTTGGGAAGACCTGCAGTGGTGGCTATAGTGGGCTCAACATTGTCTGAGCCGTTACTGCGCCAGAGGCTATAACTACCACTATTGGCTTGTTCTAAATAGTGCTCTAACAGTGCACTAGGTCCTTGCTGTGGAGTTAATAATGGTGCACTCAGACGTAGGCCCGGAGAGAAGCTTGCAGTGGGTATTTTTTCGGCTGGGCACAGTACCAGCGATTCATGGCCGAGCCGCTGCTGTAGAGTATCTGCGTCGAAGCCTTCGGATAAGGCCGCAAGCGCTATATCTTCAATCGCTTCAAACCAGCTTGTGGATTGAAAAAAGGCGTCGCTGAGGCTTTGCTGTGATGTTATTTTAGTGGCGATGGTTAGCGGGAAATAGCGTCCGACACTGTCGACACTGGGCACGGTAATACCTACCCAACTGGAATTGTCAACTGCGCCGGCAGCAACACCGAACTGCCATATCGGAGCTGTTAGGTAAATATCTAGCCAGTCCTCGCCTAAATGTTCTTTGCTGGAGGCAACCGCTAACTGCAGCCATTCATCCCATTTCTCCAAGAAAGAGGGCGCCAGACCGCGGTCGACGAAGTCGCCATGATAGGGGACTTTGCCATGAAAACCGGGCCCTGCCACTACAGCAAGCCCCTACAGTTATAGCCGCGCAGACGGGCAGTATCAAAGGGCGAGCCCTTAACCCTACTACTTATTTCATAAGTGGCTTGGCGACCACCGTTGGCAAACACCACTTGCTGGGTGTTACTGCGTGACAATGAGCGCAGCTTGGAACTATCCAGTAATTTAAACCAAGCCCAGTCGCCATCGAAACGCTGCTGGTTAACCGCTTGGTTGATATCCTCGAACATAACCCGCACCCGATTATTTTCGCCGCCCTTCCAACTGGCGCTTTTCTTGATCTGGGGTCCGTGAGAGTAACTGAAGCGATTTTCTCTATTGCCGATTTCTAGCTCGAAGCGTTTGACCCGCGCATCGAGTTTAACGGGCTTTAGTGCAAAGTTAATAGCGGCATGATCTGGCGATTCGCTGAAAAAGGTATAACGTATTTGCGAGGCAGATTTCAACTGCGTCATAAACCTCGAGCTGATGGCTATAGACTGTCCGTTGAGTTTCTTAAGGTCCCAGTTTCTCTGGTCGATAAAGGAGGACAGATAGCGCTTGAAAAACAGCTGCTCGATACCCGACTTGCCAAAGAAGGCATTGAAATCACCGATATCAGCATCGCTGGACTGGGTGTTCTTAAAAGGATAGCGGCCCCGCAGGTTGTCACTAAAGTACTCCTGCACTTCCTGCTGCCAGCTTTTATCGAGATAACGAACACTATTTTGCAATACCATCGACCAACTGTAATCGGCGCTATCTCGCAGCCAGCTGCGCAGCGGTTCAGGAGTCGACTTGGCAATAGCGTGAAGCCTGTTGATACTGTCGCCGGCGGCGCCGTCAAAGCGCTTTTTCGACTGTTCAAAGGCGGCTTCATCAGCATCTGCTGAGTTGGCGATAGTGTCTATGTAATCGGACAGATCCGTCAGCCCAGTGAGCGCCGACTGAATCGGTGCCTGACCACGGTTACTGTCTTTGAGGATAGCGTTTAGCTGGCTAAACTCTCGGTCGATATGGTTGGGTTCTGCGGAACTGCCCAGTAGACTGCCGGCTTTACTCAGGCGGTTAAGGTTTTTGTTGGAGCTGCTTGGCAACTTGTCACCCAGATCGCCTTGCGGGGTCAATTCGGTATTGTGGCGCACCAACTGCAATAACTGCAAAATGGGTGAATAGGATGGATCAGCCAGTTTTTCCAGTATTTCAAGCCCTTCACTGAGGTCAGTGGGTTTGGCGATGGCTATGCTGTCCAGTAGCGTTTTCCAAAATGCGCTGTAGTCGGCCACATACATTCTTTCTAAGCGCTGCGAGATGTCGAGTCGATCGGCCTCGCTTAGCGGTTGCTGCCGGTTATCGCCGAGTACCCAGTTGTTGGCCGACATTTTATCAATGGCGTTGTTGTCCGGTCCCAAATCTAAGTCGTTATAGCCTTCGCGAGTGAAAATATACGGTATGGTGAGTTGCTGTAGGCGCTCACTCGATGCAAAGGCGGTCAGCGAGTCGGCGTCAATCTCGTCGATCAAGTTAAGATCCTGAGCGCTGTTGTCCGAGCGAATTTGCGCATAAACGCGTTTTGCCGGGGAGTAGCGCTCAATCGCTCGGCGGGCTCTCTTAACGCTTTTATCGTTGAGTGTTGCGGCTTTAAAATCGGACTGCAGCAGCGTGTTGAGATGACGCTGTAGCGACAATATCTCTGCGTTGCTGAAGCGGCCACTGTTAGCCCACTGTTGCGATGCCCAGTCGGTTATGGCGCTGGTTTCACGGCGCTGGGGTTCACCTAGCATCAGATAAATTTGTAGATTCTGGAACAGCGCCTGTTCTTGGCTCGGATCGCGTAGTTGCCGTTCGGCAAAGCTTGCCAGCCGATCCAGAAAAACACTCTGCAGCGATTGCGCGTAGAGCTCGTTGGCGGCGTCGTCGACGCGACCATCGTAGAGCCCCATGCCGATAAGCCAAGGATGATCATCACTGTTGTAGACATTGCTGGCGGCGTACAGAGAATCTAGCGCCGGCAGCGTCTTTTTCAGATCGCCGCGCCCACTGCTCAATGTTAGTCGTTGGTCCTCAAAGCGAGTAACGCTGGCCTGTACCTCGCCAAGATATTGATGGTTGCGGGTGATAGAGCCGGTCCATATAGCTAGGGTGCCAAATAAGAGCGCGGCCAGTAATAAAAAGGTGCCGCGCCGGCCCCACAATACTAGGCGCTCGTATTTATGATTGGCGCTGGCCATGGAGGCCTCGGGAAAAATTACCTCAGTGAGCAATCGGCTGAGGAAATAGCTTCTGCCGGCGCCGGCAGACTGGGCAGCACTTTCGCGACCAAAGCCAAAATTGCCCGACACGGCTGCCATCATACGGTCTATGGGGCTACCACTTTGGGTGGCGCTAGTGATGTAGACGCCGCGCAATAGCGGCTGTTGTTGATAGTAGTTGGCTGAGAATGCCTGTTGCAGAAAGTCGGTTAGCGCATTTTGTAACTGGCTCATCTGGGCTGGAAAATTCAGTATTAGACCACGTTTTTGGGCGTCTCTCTCGTAGTGAGCTCGCTCCAAAGTGCGTTCACCCAAGCGTTCAATCAGCTCTTCATAGGCATCACTGAAAGCCACCGAGGGGTCGCCGACGGCTTCCTCGAGGTCAAAGGTTTTACCCCAGACCTGCTCCCGCTCAGCTTGGGACAAATTGGCAAAAAACTCGGAAAAGCCAGCGACCAAATCACATTTGGTCAACAGTAGGTAGATCGGAAAATTGACCCCCAGTTGCTGTTGTAGTTCCTCGACACGACTGCGGATGGTCTTGGCCTGATGGGCCCGCTGCTCGCTTGTTTGCGTTAACAAATCTTCAATGCTGATGGCTATCATAGCGCCATTGATAGGCTGACGACGGCGATGTTTTTTTAACAGCTTAAGAAAACCTTGCCAGGCCGATTGGTCAACGGTGCGGTGGCTATCTTGAGTGGTGTAGCGCCCGGCGGTATCAATGAGCACCGCTTCGTCGGTGAACCACCAGTCGCAGTTGCGGGTGCCGCCGACACCGCCCAGGGCGCCGTTGCCGTGGCTGTCAGCGAGGGGAAAATGTAGCCCGGAGTTAACCAAGGCGGTTGTTTTTCCGGTTCCCGGCGGGCCGATGATAATATACCAGGGCAGTTGATAGAGTGACTTTTTATCACCGCCGGCCTTAAATTTGGACTTGCGTAATACCGCTACGGCTTCACCAAAGCGTTTGCCTAGGGCCGCAAGTTCTTGAGACGAGCGCTCATCTTGAGGGTCACCACTACTATTGTCTTTGCTCGTCGCTTCAATACCGTCTAACATTTGGTTGTTATTGCGAGATTGTTGCCACATTACTCGAACGGTATTGAGTAGCCAGATCAGCACAAATACCAAGATGATAATGATCCGAGAGAGCTTCGACAGATGGGTGTTGTCGTCTCCAAAGGCTATATAGTTGGCGCCAAACCACACCACAATGCCCAGAGCGATTAGACCCAGAATATTGAGGGTTAGTGGTTTTTTTAAAAATGTTAACACTGGCTTCATGTGTGTCTCGCAACCATTAAAAGAATTTATCGGCCGCTACTGCCACGGCCGGTAGTGCCACTAGCGCGTGCTGGTACGTGGCTTGTTAGTATTGGCCTGCTCGGCGCTAAGCGTTTGAATTTGTTGCGCGGTTGGTTCTGAGATATCGTATAGCCACCAGCGAAAGCCGGAGTAACACAGCAGTAGTACTGCCAACACACAGCAGCTAACCATCCACAGTGGCAGATAGCTAACTAGTCCGCCCTGTTTGTCGCCGACACCGCGCCAACTCGGCGACAGGTCAGTCTCCGCCAGTGGCCGAATCTGCTCGATAGTGCGGTACAGATTATCGAGCACCAGCTCCAGCTGATCGCGGCCACGGGGCTCCATCCGGTACTTGCCTTCGAAGCCCAGACAAATACAGGTATAGTAAAATTCAAGCAGGTCGACATTCTGCCCAGGCGTCTCTAGCAGCCGAGTCAATATGTTGAAAAACTTTTCGCCGCCAAAGCCCTCGTTGTGAAAGGTGCTGAGCAGGGAATTTTGACTCCAGTTGGAGGTCGCTCCCCAGGGGGTGTTCATAATAGCTTCGTCGAGGCTGGTACACAGGGCGTAGCGGGCTGTGACCAGTTGCTCTTGCGCTACTCCTGCGGTGTTGGCACGGGACTCAAACTGCTTAATCTCCTCAACTAGCTGTCGCTGAAGCCCGGCGGTGTCCTTGTGCTCCAGGGTATTGCGCAGTTTGATAATGACAGAAAACAAGGTGCCGGCGCTGCTGGCCAGTATATTGCGACCGCGGAATGAATCTAACAGCGGTAGCGATGCCGCCACCGCCGCGCCTCGGCTGGCGCCGGGAGCAGCTGGTCTCGCAGTGCTCTGACGGTTGCCAGGACGGGGAATGATAACGGTTCTATCACTGGTTCCTGCGCCGGCAGGGGGCTTCATCTGTGTTTTGTCGTCATCGGACATGTGTTAACTCCTAATCGCCCATAATTCCATGGTGAGGCCCGGCAGATCTGCGCCTACATGTACGGCAAAGCCTCCGGAGTTGGTCATTTTCTCCCAGATCTCGCCACCGCGGCTCAATTCAAAATAGCTAAAACCGGCGTGGTAGGGGATTTGTCTGGGTGCAACAGGCAGCGGTGCGAGTACAATACCGGGCATCTGCGCGCTGATGTACTCTCGTATATGTTCCACCGAGGCAACTTTTGTCTGGGTAGAAAAGTGTTTGCGTACCACTTCGGCCTCTAGGTTAGCCTTCACCGCGAGCACAAACATCGACGAGTTGATCATGCTCTTGTCGGTTATCGGCGCGACATAAATACCGAACTTGCGCTCGGTCAAATCCAGAGACACGGCGGATTGCTCGAGTACCGTGCTCAGACATTGGCGCAGTATCGAGAAGATACCCGAGAAGGTGGTAATCAGATCGTCATGTCGATAGGGCGGGAACGACGGTGGACGTTTATTGGTGGTAGTAAAGGTGGTTAATTCGCCGGCCATTTGAATAAGCTCGGTGTAAAACTCCATCGGGTGCAGGCCGTGAACCTGGGCAAAATGATTGCACAGTGGCTCGATCCGGTTGAGCACCTGCAGCAGCATATAATCTGCGATCTCGGCGGAACCGGCCCGACCACTGTCACTGAGGCGGCCGCCGAGGGCCTCCCCGCGTTGGTGAATGAGTCCCTGCAGTTCTCTGAGCAGGGTCTTCAGTGTTTGCGAGGCTTCGCAGTTAACCACCGGAGGAATAAAGTTTTCTTCCAGCTGTACCGGTTTGTCGGCGGTTTTTTCCAGAATCTTAACGACTGCCAAACAGGCGTAGCCGTTGAGATCTTCCGAGGCCAGTTTCAGGGTAATACTGGGCTTGGCTATTTGAATCTCGACCTCATCGGCATTTTCGGAACAGTTGTTGCGCACCTGGGAATTATTACTGCTAAAACGACTGGAATGGTCTGCATCCTCGCCGGTAGAAATTTCCCGGCCGCCAGAGCGGCGCAGAGGTATACATAGACAGACCAGAGTATTGCTGCAATTGTCTGGCACATCTAACACCGGAGGCAGTGGGTCGGTATTGGGAATGTCCACCGGGGTGCCGTCGGGGAATACACCGCGGGCTTTGGCCAGCGAAATTTTGCCGAGCTTTAGCAGTTCAGTATCTATAGAAAATTCTTTGAAACCCCAAAAAAAAGGACCGTAGGCACTGCAGCGATCTTCTAACAACCGTTCGAAGTAGCGGTCCTGCTGTTGAAAGTGCTGAGGGTTGATGAACATACCCTCTGACCAAACCACCTTGTGACTAATGGTCATAAGCTAAGTACTCCGTGTACAGTAGTGGATGCTAGTGTATTAATCGGCGACTAGGTGCATTTCTAAGCGCTTAATAGATAAGTCAAAGCTATTACTTTTGTTGCCTGTGATAGGCAGCACCAGAATAGACTTGGCCTGTTGGTATTGGGTAAATTCGCCAATGACACCAAGGAATTTGATATCATCTGTCAGCTCGAACTGCTCGACTCGCTGTGACCCCGGAGCAATCGGCTCGAGGCGGGTATGTCCAACAAGACTGGCGCCTAGCTGTTGCTCGGGCTGTTCATACAAGTCGAGAAAATTGCTCTGCAGGAACAATCTTGAATCTGTGAGCTTAAAAATAGAGATGACCAGGGGTGAGGCGCGATCGTCGTCGTCGGGGTTGATATTGACCTCAGCGCTGAAGTTTAAGCTCGCCGTGGTGGCGAGATTAAGAACGCCCCTAGACGCTTGGCAGCCACTTAAAACAACGCAGCTGAGTATTAGTGATAGGAGTAAACGTGTTGTTGCTGATCCGTTAGTCATGGGATTATCCTTGCTGTTTTTTATTGGCACTGAACATCGACACTGAGCATCGACACTGAATATTACCGCTGTGTACTGGCGCGAAATAGTGCTGCCGTCAAAGCCTGTGCTGCCAAGACCACAGCCTCTGCTTACTTGTTAGACGCTCTAGCTGCTTTTAATTTGCGGACTTGTTCTTCGTAGGTAATGGCAAAGGTTTCGCCGAAAAGCTTATTGTAAGTGTACTCTGCATCGCTAACTAATTCGACATAATTTCGCTCATAGGCTTCCCACAGCTGAGCCGATTTAATTTTACGCAGCGGCCCAGAGCCACTGTTAATATTGAGTTTATTGCTAATAGCTTTTGGAGAAAACGAAGCGAGCATAGCGTTGTACGCACTTTTCATTCCAATGAGAATCGCCATTTGGTGATCCTCGAGATCGTTAAAACTGTCATCGATGGCCTGTGTCGGCCCCATAAAAGAGCCGCCTTGCTCGGTGAACAAATAATTGATGGCGCCGTCGACGTCGGCGGAAAACTTGAGTGGGTTGTTTTCCACGGGCTTGATAACGGTGCGTTGCATGCCCAGTTCAGATTTAATGGTGGCTCTGGCTTTGAGACTGGTCATTAAGCGTCCCGCAGCCTGCTGGGTAATGGCGACCAATTCGGGTACTAATTGCGCTACCTGCTGTTCGCTTAATCCCTGCAGCCCCAATTCCGAAGCAGCCAGAGACGCCAAAGCTGCAGGCACCGGCGTGGCGCCACTGTGCACTGGTGGGGCTGCAATCGGCTGGGCCGCAAGTGACTGCTGGCTCGCTGGCGATTCAGCAAAAAAGGACTGCGCCGCCGGCGGCGACTCGGCAACAAAAGTTGCTGGTGGTGCTACCGATTGCTGAGCTATCGGTGGTTGAGTTATGGGTTGCTGAACTTCCGGCTGCTGAACTACCGGTTGTTGAACTCCCAGTTGCTGAACAACAGGCTGTTGAGCTATCGGCTGCGGCACATCGGCGGCATGGTTAATCGCAGGTCCGCTGTCCTGTTGTGGCTGCTGCCACCAGTCGTCGTCATCTTCATCGAGAAAACTGTTGCCGATGCTGGGCTCACCAATGGCGGCGTCCAGCGCTTTCAAAGGATCCAGCTCGCGGTGCTCTAGGTCGCTAAAAGCGTTACCGCTGTGGTTGCTATCGGCAAGCGGTGCGAAGGCGGGCGATGCTTGCGGTGTGGCCTGATGTGTTTGCGGCGCCAGCCACTTGTCGAGATCGTCAATTTCTGTGGCCGCTGTTGCCATTGGG
>JBLHLU010000044.1:0-18504 GCA_047623385.1 Paraglaciecola psychrophila | reverse complement strand
TAGAGGAATGCCCTCTTTTTCACCTAAAGTGGAAGCAATGCGCAATTCGACACCGAAAACAACGTCTGTATAATTTTTCATAGTGTTTTATTCATGTACATAGGTGCCGGGAGCGGGAACCCCAGCTGCATTTTTTTTACTGCCCAAGCTCGATGGTGCATCAACTTCCCCGTTTGCCCGTTCATCCAACCATGTTGACCAATAAGGCCACCACGAACCGGCATGCTCTGACGCTGTCTCCTTCCACTCTTTGGCGGTGTCAGCAATTTCCGAATTCAAATAATAAGCTCGTTTAGACGAGGTGGGAGGATTTAGCAGACTTTGAATATGCCCAGCAGTAGAAAGCACAAAGGAAGTTTCACCACCAAACAACTTGGTTGAACGATAACAGGCTTGCCAAGGGGTTATATGATCAGTGGTACCCCCGGTAATTAATACATCACAATCAACGGCCTTCAAATCAATCTTTACCCCGTTAATAGTAAGAACACCTGCATTCGTTAGGGGGCTGGTACTAAAAACGTCTAAAAAATCACTGTGTAATCTCGCTGGAAGACGAGTGGTATCGTTGTTCCAGTACAAAATGTCAAAGATCGGCGGTGTCTCACCGTTTAAGTAATTGCTAACATGGTAATTCCATATTAGATCGTTAGGCCGCATCCAATTAAAGACTTTTGCTGTTTCAGCGCCGTCAAGTACACCTGATTTGGCCGATTTCTTTTTTGCCATCTCGATGGTACTGTCACTAGCAAATAGCCCTATCACAGAATCTTCGTTTCGATTCTCCAGAACATTCACCATCAGGGTCAGCGAATTCACTCGTGACAAGGTACCCTTACCTGCAAAATACGCCAAGGCTGTAGAGAACGTAATACCGCCGGCACATGCACCTACGCCATTAATAGCATCTTGTCCGGTAATTTCTAAGCAAGCATCAATGGCGTGGTCAAGGGCATCGATATAATTGTCTAAACCCCAGTCACGGTTTTCTGGACCGGGGTTACGCCAAGAAACAATAAATACCTGGAAACCTTCGTTTAGCAAATACTTAACAAAACTGTTGGACTCTGATAGGTCGTATAAATAAAATTTGTTTATTTGCGGCGGTACAATAAAAATGGGTCGAGCCTTAACTTTTTTGGATACCGGTTGATACTGAATTAACTCAATAATAGGCGATGTGTGAACAACAGCACCCGCTGAAGTACCCAGGTTGCCACCGACAGTAAATGCAGATTTATCAACCTGTGATGGCATACCGCCATTGTTACGTAAATCGCCAATGAAATTTTGCAGCCCGGCCAACAAACTCTTGCCACGCGTTTGATAGGCGTTGCGTAGGGCTGCGGGATTACCCAGCAAAAAGTTGGTCGGCGCCATAGCGTCAATGTATATCTGAACTAAAAATCTAGCCCTATCTCTGTCAGTATCATTAAGACTGAGCGCTTCAACCCATTGCAGCATTCTATTTTGCCAGGCCAACCAATGCTGCACTAATTTTCTATAGGCCTTATTTTCCTTAAAAGCTGCATCAGAAAAACGACGGTCTTTTGCAGCCGGCTTTAAGTCTGATAGATTGAGACTGATTTCAGCCCAATCTTTCCACAACTTGACACTTTGTGCGGCAAATATCGCGGGTTGTTGTATCGCCTGTTGCGACAATTTACGCCCGGAAGCCAGTACGTCTTCAATCGAGAGACCAATGACGGGATTGAGCGTACTTGTCTCACCGGTATATTCTTCTCTGCTCTCTTCGGTCATGGTGTTAGCACCTTTATTATAGTTATTCTGACAATTCGGGCAGGAAAATCGAGTCAATTCAAACCTCATAAAAGGCGTTTTACTGACTCTTATTATTCTGCTTGAGCAACATATTAGAACATACGAAGTTGCTAGAGTATAGGCGGAATAAACGCTAAAAAGAGGCTCGACTGGGCCGCAGTTTGAGCTGTCCTCCCGGCACATTATAGCCAGCGAAATAGCTACTTATCGTCTACATGAGACCGATAAAAACCTCTGCAACTGCCATTAACTAGGCGCCGGTATTACTCTATACTGTAAGTCGTAAGACAGTCTGTGTTAGATCAAATAGAGCCCGCACAGTTTCACCGGGCAAGTGATCGGATAAAATTTTACCAACGCACCTACTACCCTATCTCATGTTGCTGAAATACATTGCAGCTTCGTTTATGCCCGAAAGATGGAGTTGCTGGCTATTATGAACAAAAATCTAAATACTGCATCCGTATATTTAGCACGATCAGTTTTCGACAATAACGGATCGGCCGTAATTTCTCGGGTGCTAGCAATAGCTGAGTTGTAATGGGTAGAACACTGACGAGAATAAATACATAATGGAGCTAATGCAGGCTCTATGCTTGACTGCGGTGCCGGGGGGTATTGCATCTTCGCTGTTGCTAATAGTAAGTGGCTGTCAGTGATACTGATCAACCAAAAACCGCTTATTTTCTCTGAGCTGCAGCTTTAGATGTTGCGAAAAGTCGCTAACCAATGCTCTTCACTGCAAAAAACCAATCGTCTATAGTTTCAAAATTGGATACACAATAGAGCTCTGTAGCGGTAGTATTCCCGATAAATCGAGCCACCCCACTACCTCCACGGTTTTCAGTGTAACCAGTTCACGGCAAGGTACTGTCTCGCCAGACTATCGATCACAAAAAGTCCTGCAAGCAACTCTTTATCGGCCACTGAAATTAAGCAACTGAAATTTAGCAACAGGATTAAGCAACCGAGGTAACCCGACTGGCGGATACCCCCACTCACAAGACACTGTGCAGGAGAACATCCAAGAGAGTACCGGCCCCCGACCTGCAGCCTAGATGGAACAGGTCTGGCAATAGTGATACAGATCCAAGTCAAGCAACCACGCAATAGGATGACTAAAAAAAAGATAACTGCCCAATATCGCTTCGTATACTCCTCTCACCATAGATAAACGGGTTGTTTGAAAGAAAGCCCAAAGCTGCGAGCAGCGCAAACAGGTTCATCGCTGTATTCCAGCACTCGTGGTACTTTCAACATCTGCTGTCTGGATCTAACAAAGAAGAGTGTGAACCCTTATGGACGGCCCGAGAAGACCAGGCCGCAGGAGATTTATTCAATGAAGGGGCGCGCCGCGGTAAAACCGCCCGCGCTATCGTGATGATTATTTTTCGAGGTGAGTAGTCCTGCTGTGCCGGTAAATATTTGAGCTTTAACTTTTAATCTATAAGATTGTTACTTTTGGCCTACCCGCTTTTCGATATCGGCTTCAAGCACAATAAGCCTGTCTTGCCCCCTAACCATGAGCTCCGGGTAGCCGCCGCCGCTTAGTCTAAAACCCGGCCCGCTAAAGAGGCCGGTCTGGTCGGCCTGATACATATCTTCTAAGTTTGCATCGATTTGGGTCTCCCAGTCGGTGTTACCCAAAACCTTTACAGCCTCGCTCCAATCTAAACCAGCCTGCTCGACAACAATGCGCATACCCGCGTTAGTCGCTATATCCACCCCTCGAAAAAACATACAGTCCATAAAAGCGGCTATAAGACTTAAGCCTTTACCTTGATTTGTGGCCCAGGGAAATAACGAATAACAATTTTTTATAGGTAAGCCGGTGCAGTCCACCACATCGCTGCAGTACATATTATGGTAGCGACCCTCTCTGCCAGCATCAGCATACTGGCAAATCATTTCCTGCACCCCTACTGGCTTGAAGTCCTTGCCGCGCATAGTTGCCGGCAGTACTGGCCGTACCTGCAAAGTGATACCGGTACGCTGTACTAAATGCAACAAACGGGGAATAACAATAGCGCTATAGGGATTGCGCGCACAAACGAAAAACTCCAGGGTAATATCGCTGTTACCGGTACTTCTGTAACCTACTTCGCGGGGGCGGGGTACTACAATGCCTATGTTGTTGCGATTGCGCGCGCCTTGGCTGATAAGACGATCTTCTAGGTGGTTAATACGATTAATCCCTAAAAACCATTCCCCACCATAAAAAAATGATGAGGCGTATCCGTAACCGAGCTTTGAGCGCAGCTTTTCAGCACTGGCTACTTCACGGTTGGTATCAGTGGCTGTTGCAGCAGTGTAAGCGGCAAGTGCATTAGCGTCATTGGCCCAAAGGGCTCTACCGACTGGGGCGATCAGATCAAAAAATGTGTCATCGGCTATTGCTTGCGTCAGAATTTGATCGGCCAGCAATTTTAGTGCCGGTTCAGGCTGCTGATCAACCACGGGAAAGCTGCAACCGTGCAACGGTCCGATAGCCATTGCGTCCTCTCGGCAGTGCTGTAAAAAACCAGCAGACTTGGAGTCGGCTGTTGCGTTTGAATCTGGGCAGCGGAGTAAGTGGGGGATAAAATCGACGTCGTAATGCGCAATTAATTGCGGCATTACCTGGGCGGTCAGCTGGCTGCAGGGGTCGTCGCTTTGGTGAAAGTAATCAATTCGGCGACGTTCACCGTTCTGCATTCGCTTTGTTTCGCTGAGCGAATGAGCAAAGTCAACCCGCTCTTGACCGACCCATTGTTTTATATTGTTGGTGAAAAAACTGCGAAGTTGCTCTTCACCAAGACCATTATCAAGCATAAAGGCTATTAAACTCATCTTTCATCCCTACGCTATTTTAAGCCAGTCCATTTTCTTGCCTGCGCAATCTACACCACCGCTGTTAGCAGCGCTTGGTGAGTTTCATATTGCAGCCACTATTCACTAGTTAGCCCTTCTTAAAACCCACCAGGTAGTTGTACATTCACCTGCGATAAGATTTCAACTTATTTGACGATCAAAACGAAATCTCGCTTCGCTGTTTCAAAACAAACCCAAACTACTGTTTTTATTGTTTTTTCCATTAAAACGGACCAATTCAGGGGTGCTAGTCCTACATTAACATCTATTTTTAGCCGCTATATCTAACTCATTGGCTCAGTGAACGTACCACAAACGAGAACCCTCTAAGATTAATAATTGGTAATATTTTATGATTTATAAGACCGCTATCTTTGAAAACAGAGCTCCCTGTAAATCATCCATTTTTTGATGTATCGCCCTCAAGCCTAGCCTTCACATTGCCATCACTCTAGGTAAGTAGCAGGCCAGCGTACAAAGTCGGTGGACTGGTATAATCGCTCGCTTACCGGCATCAGTTCGGCACTGCGCTGTTTAACCAGAGTTCTAATAGCTGATACAGTGTTTTTAAATGCTCCTCTAACATTTTAGTGTACTGATATCAGTGAGCGACAGGTGGCTGCTGCTTGTTTTCCAGCATCTATAAGCATCGGCTTGGCGTCCATTTAAACGCAGTAGGCCAGATCACTTTTTTAAACTAGCCACAGTCAACGATCACGATGTTAAACGCGGCTACTTTTTTATGTTTGACAGAGAAAAATAGGACTCTTATACCTGCAAGTAACTAAAAGCTGATCAACGATTACCGACTAGCTTGTTCCGCTGCGCCCTCAATATTTCTGCTACCGAGAGGTTAACCTCTACAATTCAACTTTCGAGATCAATAGGCACATAGCCCACTGGGGCAAAATCGTAAATATCACTGTATCGACTTTGCGTTAGCAACAGCTCCAATTCGATTTGCTGGGTATGTAACGCATGCGGCAGCCCGAAGCTCTCTTTTGCATTGAGAGCCACACTATTTTACATTTGAGTTCAAAGGCGACTTTGTGCCCGAATAGATAGGTAACTAAATAGATAGATGGGGTGATGGGACGATACTCGCGGGGCTAGTCAGCTGCTCTTTTACTGCCAGTAACCGCCAATAGCTGCTCTGGACATCACTTTAGCAACAGCCCAGGTGCAATGGGCTTTTCATTAAGGATATCGTCTTACTCGACTTAGCAGCCTTGCACCAACGCGAACCGCTCTTGTGCCCCTGGCTGTGACGATAGCCCTCTCCAGCGGCTTCTGACCAGCGCTGCATGATGGTTGATGGCCTACACCTAGATCGTTAGCCATCACCCATTGGCTAAGGCACTGTTAATTAGCGCCAATATCAGACATCTTTACCAGTAGACCGGTTGCCTCTATTGTTTTGTCATAAAGCTATTTCTCGCCGCAGAAAAAGCGCCGCAGCTTACTTTCAGCTGCCCTTTTCCTACCCAATCGAGTAATCCACTTCAGCTTTGAATCGGTGATACTTAGAAGATACCGTTATATTACATGCAGTTGTAACCGGAGCTGATCTTTCGCATCAAAGTGTGGCCACTGCTGTGTCGCAGCAATATTGTTAAGCAGGGTAGTCGGCAACCAGATCTTTCAACTGTTCAGTCAAACCGCTCAGTGGCTCGGCAAAGTGCTGCCATTGATCTAGGCCTTTGCGGTTTACCGCCTGGCGCACCTGTTCAGAACTGGCTGTGCGCACCTGGCGCTCAGTTTTGTAGAACGACAAACATTCGGGCTCAAACGGTAAATTACAGTACTCAAGTATGCGCCTAACCTGGGCTTCTAGATCATCGACTACCGCCTCGTAATGCACCCGCAATATCTTACCCGGCAGCACTTCGTCCCAGTGCGCCATCAGCTGATGGTAGTCGCGGTAGTATTGCGCTATATCGGTCAGCGCATAACTAAACTCCTGACCTTCGGCAAACAGTTGCTTATAGCCACTGAAGCAGCAAGCCATAGGGTGGCGACGGGCGTCAATGATTTTAGCATTCGGCAAAATCTTTTGTATCAGACCAATATGACGAAAATTATTAGGCATTTTATCGGTAAAAAATATTGCACCCTGCCGATGTATTTGGGTGTCACGAAGGTATTCTTGTCCAAAGGTTTCCAACTCAGCTGAGCTCAAATGTTCAATATTGAAGGGGTAATTTTGCTGCGATGCGCCTGCACCAGCGCGGCGTAGACGTTGCACTAGCGAGAGAATGTTAGGTAATTCCAAAGTGCCGTCGACCTGACTGTGAGACGACAATATTTGTTCCAGTAAGGTAGACCCCGATCGTGGTAGACCGACAATAAAAATGGGGTCGGCTGCCGCATGACCGCATTCACTATTTGCCTCAAAGACAGTGCGCGTAAAAAATGTTTTTTGGCTAACCAACTCCTCAGTCATTTTTTCTGCACTATAACCGCTTTGCGCCTTCTTCAGCTGGTTGCCCTGCTGATAATAGTTAAAAGAGCGAGTAAAGTCCTCGCGGTCCTCAAAGGCCTTACCCAGCGCAAAACAAAGGTGTACACGCTCCATGTGCGACAACTGAGGATTGTCCTGCTGGGCCTGCATCGCCGCTAGCTCGGCGTCACTAAACTGATAGGTTTTGAGGTTGGCCAGAGAATAATAAGCCTCGCAGTGCTGCGCCCTGCTGCGAATGGCGCCCTGATAGGCACTAATAGCCTCCTGTTGACGACCGCAGGTTTTCAGTGCGTGGCCTTTTGAGGTCAAGGTAATCGGGTCGTTGGGAAGTTTGCTCAGTATGTTGTCAAACAGCTCCAGCGCCTTGTCATAACCACCGGTCTGCATCGATTCGATGGCATACAGCGATTGAAACTGTAAATTTTTCGGCTCGCCATCGAGTAGTATCTTGGCTTGGGCCAAAGCGGCTTCAAACTTTTGCCGTTTTCTTAACAGCTGCACATAGTCAATGCGAACTTGAGTGTTAGAAGGGGCAAATTCGAGCGCACTTTCCAACAAGAATTCAGCATCGTCTAGAGAGCCGAGCCTCGAACCAATATCGGCCAATAAGCGCATCGCTTCGATATGCCGCGGCGCTTTTTTCAACACCTTGCGACAAATATCTTCTGCCTTAATCAATTTACCTTGGGCGATTAAGTCACTGGCGGCTACTAGTGCTCTGGGCAGCGCTTTCAGGCGTTTAATTTGCGCAGTAGCCTGCTGTGCCAGCGGACCTAGGCCATGACCCTGTTGAACCAAGATATCCAACTGGGCCTTCCAGCTAGCTTCAAGTGCAGGGTTGAGCTGGCAGGCACGCTGGTAAGAGTGCAGTGCAAAACTTGACTGCCCTGTCGCCCGATACAGGTGGCCCTGATCCTGGTGGCAGCGACTATGGTCAGGTGAACGGCGTTTTAACTGGTCTAAGAAAGACTGCGCTTTGTCAAAACGTTTTAAATAACGATAACACAAGGCTGTCATATACAGCGCTTCTAAGGCCTCTGGATCGGCATCTAGAATAGTGGTCAAGTCCACCAGCGCCTGCTCTAACTGCTGGTTGGCAATTTTTTTTTGTATCGTTTGATAATCTATTGGCACAAATTTTTCTCGCATAAACAAAAACGCCCCAAATTATGGGGCGTAAATGCATTTTTAACAACCTTAGGGCTTAGAAGTTGTAAGACACTCTCAAGCCAGCGGTTCTGGGTCGTGAGGTGGTGATTCGCTCGCGGTCAAAAGTGAAGCTACCAGACACCTCAGCACGCTCATCAGTGATATTGTCTACATACAGTTCTGCAGACCAATCATCATTGCTAACACCAGCGCTAAAGCCAACCATTAACCAGCTGTCGACTTCAGAGCGGTTAATAGTAATGATGTCGGTATAAGCCGATTCAGAATAGGCCACGTGGGGCATTACGTGCGCGACCATTCCCGAATCTAAGCTCCATTCGTAGCGCGCCTGCAGATTGGCCTGAATAGTTGGAGCGAAGGCTAACTCACTACCTTTGATAACGTCATCAGTGGGTATCAGAACCTTTGTCACCTTGGTGTCAAGGTATGACACGGCACCATTGACGGTTAGACCGTCGAAGCTATAGGGTGCCCACACAAAACTAGCATCCAAACCTTTTACTTGTGCATCAGCGGCGTTAGAGACAAAAAACAGGTTGGCTATGCTCGGGTCAAAAATACCCGTTTGCATACGTTCAACCTCGACAAAAAACACACTACCGTTAAAGCGCAGTAGGCCATCCAGCATGTCTACTTTCCAACCCATTTCATAGTTAGTTACGTCATCGGTGTCGATGCCAAAGGGTACTGTATAGACATCGTTACCCTTGCCGCCGGGGCGGTTGAGCAAACCGGGACGAAAGCCCTCGGACCAAGTGGCGTAATACAATTGATCATCGCTAGGCGTCCAGGCCAAGCTAACCTTGCCAATCCAGCCATCGGTTTGCGCGGTATCGTTTTCACCGGTGAATAAGGTGTCGAGATTGTTGCCAGCGTTATTGTCGGTGGTAGCACCCAAGTTGCCAAAAGAACCAGCAGCACTGCCCTTCAAGTCGACCTCAACATCGTACCAACGAGCACCTACGGTAAGCGCGAATTGCTCGGACAAGTCAGCTGTGACCTCGCCAAACGCAGCGACCTGATCATCGGTGCGCAAGATATCATTGCGGAAAATAACGCCTGCAGGCCACTGCCCTTGATCACTTACTGAGGAACCCTGAGCCGAAAAGTTGGGTCCAAAACCTTTGGTTTCACCGTCAACAGCAAGGATTTCAGTTGAGCCGGGATAGGTAAACGAATTAACTTCTCTGATTTCCAGTGAGCTGTAGTAGACACCAAAGGTGGCGCGAATGCTTTTATCGGCGTCAGTAGCAAAGCGTAACTCATGCGTTTCTACATCTGTTTCAGTGCGGCTTTCAACGTATAGATTAGGGCTCTGACAGGTGCCAGTAGAAGCATTGCCGGCACCGGGATAGCTCACCGAGCGATCGCAGATATAATACGGCAGGTATTGCCCGACAAATAAGTAATCTGTGTAGTCGACAATCTGGTCGGCTTCACGTTCAGTAAATGCGCCGGTGTAAACAACATCCAAGTTCCCTAGACGACCTTCCAATGTCCAGTTGAAATTTTCGAAGCTGTCTTCCAAGGTGTCATCTTCATAGCGCTGAATTTCAAGATCGTCGAGATCGGGATCGACAAAAAACACCCCTTCCGTATCGAGGGTTTGCTGAGAAACACCTACTAATAACGACCAAGTATCGTCGATGTCGTAGCGCACGCTAATGCGGCCGCCGGTGTAGCTAGCTTCGTTAAAGTCGTCTTCTACCAGTGCGCTGTTGTCCGCAGATAAAAAGTTAACACCACTGAGGTCAGCGCCAGCTTGAAAACCGCCGCGGCCAGAGCTAACCACCAATCCATTGTCGCGAACAGTTCCCGCTGGGCGGAAACGTGCACTTTCCGACGCATCAATAGCACCGGCAACATTGTCAATATAACCACCTTGCTTGTCTGAATAGATCACTGCGCGCACTGCCAAGCGATCGTTGACAGGAATATTGATCATAGCCTCTAGGTTGTAGCTATTGTCACCGCCGTCAGTGTAGGCAGTACCGGCTTTAATCTTACCGTAAAGGCCGCTTTGATCAGGTTTGTTGGTAATCAAGCGTACGGTGCCCGCCTGTGCACTGGCTCCAAACAAAGTACCTTGGGGGCCCGACAAAACTTCGATGCGCTCCAAGTCGGCTGCGTATACGTCTAGATTTCGACCCGGCTGTGATAGTGGCTGCTCATCAAGATACAGCGCAACATTGGGCGCTAGGCCCGCTACACCAGCGGTAGTCAGGTGGGGGGTAGTTGAGGCAACACCACGAATGTAGATGGTGTTTTGCCCGGGACCGCTGCCACCGGCGGTGACGCCAGGCAGTTGAATAAGATAATCTGAAAAGTTGGTCACGCCCATATCTTCAAGGCTTTCCTGACTCATCGCTGTCACGGATACTGGAATATCTTGGGTGCTGGCACTGCGTTTGGTGGCAGTGACCATAACCTCTTCTATCTGAGCGAAAGAAACGCTGCTAACAGTTGAAGCGGCAACGATTGCACTAAATAGTGCATTGCGATTAAACATGAGATTACCTCTGGAGATTGCTTATGTACGAAAAAAGAGGAAAGTAGCTTAGCACAATAAACTTTAGTACTCTAATAAAATAACAGGTGGTACACTGCGCCTGTGCTAACCGTTAGCAGGCGGAACTCGTGAATACCCTGCAAAATGGCTAAAGTTGCTGAAAAACAACAATAAAAGCGATAAAACACACCGATTAATTTAATTTCTGTTCTATCTAAATGACACTGCTTTCGCTTATATTAATTACACTAAATATAAGCTCTCTAACTACTTTGAGTTACTGCGTTTTATGAATAATCCCCCGCTAAAGCACTACGATCCAGAATACAAACTGGGCCAAGACAATATTGATATTTTGGGCATGGATGTCCACAACCCCGTTTTTGCGATAAGCGCGCTGCTAATCATTGTATTTGTTACCGGTTCAATTATGTTTCCCGAGCTGGCCAATACCCATCTTGGCACCATCAAAAACTGGTGTATCGAACACTTTGATTGGTTTTTTATGGGCTCTGCCAACCTCGTGTTATTGTTTTGTCTATATCTGGCCGCCTCCCCCTTTGGCAAGGTGCGCCTCGGCGGCCCTGCAGCAAAACCCGATTTCAGTCGGATGTCGTGGTTTTCAATGCTGTTTGCCGCGGGCATGGGCATCGGCTTGATGTTTTGGGGCGTGGCCGAACCTATGGTCTATTTTAGCGGCTGGGGCGGTACGCCACTGGCGGTAGAACCCTGGACACCAGAAGCCGCCGAACTAGCTATGGCCGCCACGATTTATCACTGGGGACTTCACGCCTGGGCAATATATGCGGTAGTCGCTCTGTCACTCGCCTTTTTCTATTACAACAAAGGCATGCCACTAACTATACGCTCGGTGTTCTACCCGCTACTAGGTGATCGTGTTTGGGGCTGGAGTGGGCATTTCATTGATATATTGGCCGTGCTGGCGACTATTTTTGGCTTGGCTACCTCGCTGGGCCTAGGCGCGGCGCAGGCTAGCTCGGGCTTACACTTTTTGTTTGGCATACCCGACGCATTAAGCACCCAGATAGCCATTATTATCGGCGTAACCTGTCTCGCAATTGCCTCGGTGGTCAGAGGATTGGACGGCGGCGTTAAAATCTTGAGTAATACCAATATGGTGCTGGCTTTTCTGTTGCTGGTTTTTGTTATTTTCACCGGCCCTACGCTGGCGATTTTTAAAGGGATTTTGTCAACCACCGGCGCTTACATGTCCAACTTTATATCGCTGAGTAATTGGATTGACCGCCCGGATGAAGGTTGGATGCACGACTGGACCGTATTCTACTGGGCTTGGTGGGTCAGCTGGTCACCGTTTGTCGGCATGTTTATCGCGCGAATCTCTCGTGGTCGCACCATTCGTGAGTTTATCATCGCGGTGTTACTGGTTCCCACTGCCGTTACCCTATTGTGGATGAGCAGCTTTGGCATTAGCGCTTTAGAGCAGGCCCAGAACGGTATCGGTGGCCTAGCTGAGGGCATCAATGGCGCCACCGCTAGCTTGGCGACCTTTCAGATGCTGGAGAATTTGCCTCTCAATCAAATCACCACAGGCTTGGGCATTGTGTTGGTGATGGTGTTTTTTGTCACCTCAGCAGACTCCGGATCATTGGTCATTGACAGTATCACCGCCGGCGGCAAATTGGACGCCCCTACTCCGCAGAGAATTTTCTGGGCGGTATTACAGGGCAGTATTGCTGGGGCGCTGTTATTTGGTGGTGGCAAGGAGGCACTCAGTGCGCTGCAGGCGGGCGCGGTAGCCACTGGCTTGCCTTTTACACTTATTTTGCTGCTGATGTGCTTTAGTTTGTATAGAGGACTTGCCGAGAGGTAGCTGTTTTTATTATCATCCGCTTTTATCGTATACCGACAATTATTACACTATCTAGCGGCTCGTGATGAAGCCGTCTAAAGGACCAGAAATGAACCAGGGGGGCTCGTATTGAACAGTCTTGAACAGGTGTTGATTTCGCTGCGCCGGGTTATCCGGGCAACGGATTTACATTCAAAGCAATTGGTTAAAACCACAGGCTTAACCGCGCCGCAACTGCTACTGCTGCAGGCCATACGTGACATGGGTGATGTGACTATAGGTCAGCTCGCCAAGAAGATCAGCCTGAGCCAAGCGACAGTAACGACTATTCTTGATCGTTTGGAAAAGCGCGAACTGGTCAAGAGAGTGCGTTCAACCACCGATAAACGCAAAGTGCATGCCTGCTTGACCGAGCGAGCAGTAGAAATTTTGAAGGAGGCGCCGGTACCCCTACAAGAACACTTTTCAGAGCAGTTCACTGAATTGGAACTGTGGGAACAAACCATGATTATTTCGTCTTTGCAGCGCATCGCACAAATGATGGATGCCCAAGATATTGATGCCTCTCCGGTGCTGGCAGTAGGTTCAATGGACAATAGTAAATAATCCACAAAAAGAAATGCAGGGACAGTTTTGTCATCTCTCGGTCCCCGCATCTCCGCTGCAACAGCCCTTTCCACTGCAGTTGCCCGATAACAGCCACAACACCTCTCTGAACGCCCTGCTCGCACTAAAATAAGGCACGCGATAATCACCGCGCTAGTTTGGTGCGCTGTTGTGCACCTAACAATATCACTTCAGCTCTATAGCCGCTAAAATCTGCTGGCATAAAACATGCTTACTGTTTATCAGTGGTGTAGAAATGAACCGGGATAGGTCGCTGAACGCTAAGGGAAAACCGCTATGTTATTAGACTGCTGTCGATTTAGACGCCATCACTATCACTGAGAGAACTCTGCGGGCATGGATATACTTTGGATACTCACTGGCGCCATGCTAGTGTTTGTTATGCAAGCCGGATTTTTGTGTCTGGAAAGCGGGCTAGTACGCAGTAAAAATAGCATTAATGTAGCCACCAAGAATATTACCGACCTCACCGTCTCAGGTGCTTTATTTTGGATGGTTGGCTTCGCGATTATGTTTGGTGATAGCTCCGGCGGTATCATCGGCACTAGCGGTTTTTTCTTTGGCAATAACGCCAGCCCGCTTAATATCAGTATCTTTCTCTTTCAAATGATGTTTTGCGGCACCGCAGCCACGCTGGTGTCTGGCGCTGTGGCTGAGCGCATGAGTTACCTCGGCTATCTTATTATCACCGTCACTATCAGCCTGTTTATCTACCCGGTCACGGGGCACTGGGTTTGGGGCGGTATTATTTCAGGTACAGCTACTGGCTGGTTAGAATTATTGGGCTTTATCGACTTTGCCGGAGCCACCGTGGTGCACTCGGTTGGCGGATGGGTGGCACTGGCCGCTGTTCTAGTGATCGGTGCCCGCTCAGGGCGCTTTGATCATGGGGACAAACGTATTCCAGGCAGTAATATTCCAATGGCGATGTTAGGGACCATGCTGATTTGGTTTGGCTGGTTTGGCTTTAACGGCGGCAGCACATTGGCTTGGTCTGATGGGGTGCCCGCGATATTGCTCAAAACCTGCCTGTCGGCATTTTGGGGCGGCATTGCGACCATCACCTTGAAATATTTGAACGATGGCTATATTGACGTCCTGCAAATCATCAATGGCGTACTCGGGGGATTAGTCGCCATTACCGCTTGCTGCCATGCGGTATCGGCGGTGGAGGCAGCTATTATCGGCGCGGTGGCCGGGCTGATTGTTTACTACGGAGACCAACTGCTTGAATACAAAAAAATAGATGACGCCATCGGTGTTATTCCGGTGCACTTATTTGCGGGTATTTGGGGCACCGTAGCAGTAGCCCTGTTCTCAGACTCGATCACGCTGGATACCGGCCTATCAACCTTTGCGCAATTGCAAATCCAGCTTGTAGGTATTGCGACCGTCGGCCTATACAGTTTTACCGTAGCCTACACCATTTTCCGCTTGGTTAGCTCGGTCTACCCGCTGCGAGTCAGTCGAGAATCCGAACTCAGCGGTCTCAATGTTTCTGAACACCGTGTCAGTACCGAAGTATTTGATTTGTTATCGGCCATGAGCAAGCAGCAAACCCGCTCTGACTACTCTTTATCAGTCCCGGTAGAGCCCTTTACCGAGGTGGGGCAAATTGCTCAGGAATACAATCGTGTCATCGACAAGGTACAGCAAGAGATTCAACAGCGAGACCGCGCCTTCGCCGCATTCAAACAAAGTGAAGAGCGCAATGGCGCCATTCTCGATGCTGCTATGGACTGCATTATCACTATTAATGCAAAAGCCGAAATTCTATCATTTAACCCCGCTGCCGAGCAGTGTTTTGGAATAGGAACAGATATCATTCGAGGCCACAATTTTTTCCGGGTTTTTATGGCAGAAGATTCACGTAAAACCGCCATGCAAAGTCTGTCTCAAGGCTTTGCGCTCAATGATGGGTTAGTGCTAAAACGGCAAAATATTGCCGAGCTAACACGGTACGACAAAGAGCCATTCCCCGCCGAGATTGTCGTTACCCAGGTTACCGGTTTAGCTGAATTCAAAAAACAATACACCCTCCATATTCGCGACATTACCCAGCAGGTTAAACTACAAAATCGCTTAAAACTGCTTGCATATACCGACTCTCTAACCGGTTTGTATAATCGCAGTTATTTAATGAGCAACCTTGAGCGGCGCATCGAAAAACACCAGCGCCATAGCGGTACGGTGGTATTGATGTTTCTTGATCTCGATCAATTTAAAAAGATCAACGACACACTCGGTCACAGTGCCGGCGACGCCCTGCTGCGCGAAGTAGCCCAGCGTCTCACTACTATAGCCCGAGACTCAGACCTTGTTTGCCGCTGGGGCGGCGATGAATTTGTTATTGTTTTGTCCGGCCAACTCAATGAACAATTTGCCCGCAATAAAGCCGAAGATATTCTCGAGGCACTGCGCACCCCGGTAGACTTTGACGATGACAAATTGGCAGTGCTAGCCAGTATCGGTATCGCACTCTCAGTCAATGGCGAGATCAATGCTGAGCGGCTGTTGCAGCATGCTGATATGGCGATGTATCAGGCTAAGGAAAACGGTCGCAATAACTACAGCCTGTTTTTACCGAAAATGGAGCAAGAGGCCCTGCAGCAATTCAGAATAGAGCACGCCCTTCCCGGCGCAATGGCTAATAACGAACTCTATGTACAGTACCAACCAAAAGTTGACTGTCACAACAATACCATCGTGGGTTTCGAGGCACTGCTGCGGTGGCAGCATCCTGAACACGGTTTTATTTCGCCAGCAGAATTTATTCCAGTGATTGAGAATAGCGGCCTAATTATCGACATCGGCGAGTGGGTTCTCTCGGAGGTCACTGCGCAACTGAAAAAATGGCGCCAGCAAGGGCTACTGTTACTGCCGGTGGCAGTGAATATATCAGGCAATCACTTACACTCTCCTTCGCTGGTGCCCTATGTCATCAACTGCCTTAAGCAACACCATATAGAGCCTGAACTGATTGAAGTCGAAATCACTGAGGGTGCGCTAACCGGTAATACTCAGGAAAGCATCAATGCCATGACCGCCTTAAAATCTACCGGTATCAAACTGAGCATTGATGATTTTGGAACGGGGTATTCGTCACTGAGCTACCTCAAGAAATTTCCCGTCGACGTGTTAAAAATTGACAGTATTTTTGTTAGAGAGTGCCATTCTAATAACGACGATGCGTCAATTTGCAAAGCCATAATCACTCTGGCGAGAAGTATGAAGTTACAGATTGTCGCTGAAGGTGTAGAACAATTGGAACAACTGTCGTTTCTCGCAGAGCAAGGTTGCGACGTTTATCAAGGTTTCTACTATAGTAAGGCCGTCGGCGCTGACAGCGTATCGGCCTTATTACAACCGGCTACAGCGCCAGTTTCCCTAGCTGCTGCCGTCAATGCCATAGCCAGTTACTAACGCATTAGTAGAGTTACAACCCTCGTCATAACGATTGCAACAAGCTTGTGGAGGCTCTCACTGCAGATGAACTCAGCTAAGTTCATTTATGGTGAGTCAGCCAGCTGTGCCAAGGAAAAACACCCGGGCTCAGCTGGGAAAGGCCACCGCTGTAAAAGACTGCGTACCTACCGGTGTTACCTAAGCACTGTGTAAACACAACGCTTGTGGCTGGGTAGTGTGCCGCCAGCAGCAATGCCAGTAATATTCACTCTCTCGCAGTCAACTTCGTCAGTATTGGCACTGCGCCGGCCCCTCGCGCAGATCGAAAACGCCGGCTCACAATGGCAAAACCATCAATTAGCAGGTATATCTGTTCACTATATCGGCAATCAGCACCGCACCTGCGCATTATTGGCGCTGGTACTGCCCTCCCTAACGCACTATTTAATAGTTGAATTAAGCGCCCAACAAACCTATTCTATTGCGCTGAATTTATAAACAAATACGCCAAACATAGACAGTGAGAACACAATGACTCATTACGACGTAATTATCGTGGGCGCGGGCCTTAGTGGCATCGGCGCGGCTTATCATATAAAAGATCGCTGCCCCAGCAAGACCTACACCATTTTAGAAGGCCGTGAGGCCATCGGTGGCACCTGGGATTTATTCCGCTACCCCGGCGTTCGTTCCGACAGCGATATGCACACGCTAGGTTACAGCTTCAAGCCCTGGCGAGCGGCCAAGGCTATCGCTGATGGGCCCGCAATTAAAAAGTATGTGGTTGAGACCGCCGACGAAAACGCTATCACCGAACATATTCGTTTCAAGCATCAGGTCACCGATGCAGCTTGGTCGACCGCAGAAGCACGCTGGACCGTTACCGCCCAAGTAGCTGGTGAAACTGTGCAATACACCTGCAACTTACTGTACATGAACAGCGGTTACTACAACTACGACAAGGGTTTCACCCCAGAATTTGACGGCATTGAAAATTTCAAAGGGACTATTGTGCATCCACAATTTTGGCCCGAAGACTTTGACTATAGCGACAAGCGGGTAGTGGTTATTGGCAGTGGTGCCACCGCGATGACACTGGTGCCTTCGATGGCTGAAAAAGCCAGTAAAGTCACCATGTTGCAGCGCTCCCCCACTTATGTCGTGTCGCGCGCCGCCGAGGACAAAATTGCCAATACCCTGCGCAAACTACTTCCTGAGAAAATAGCCTACGCTATAACCAGATTTAAGAATGTAGAGCTGGGCCGAATAATGTACAACCGCACGCGCAGCAAGCCAGAGAAAATGAAAACATTTTTAATCAATATGGTGCGCGATCAGCTGGGTCCAGACTACGATGTCGAAAAACACTTTACCCCAAGCTACAACCCCTGGGATCAACGTTTGTGCTTAGTGCCCGACGCGGATTTATTCACCGCTATCAAATCTGGCAAAGCCGAGATTGTTACCGAAACCATAGACTGCTTTACTGACAACGGTATTAAGCTGACTAACGGCGAGACACTTGAGGCCGATATTATTATTACCGCCACCGGTCTCAATATGAAACTGTTAGGTGGCGCGACCTTTAGTGTCGATGGCAAAGCTGTTGATTTCCCCGAAACCTTGTCTTACAAAGGCTTGATGTACTCTGATACTCCCAACTTGGTGCAAACCTTTGGCTATATCAACGCTTCTTGGACTTTGCGGGCCGATATCAATGCCGAATTTGTCTGCCGCATGTTAAACAAGATGGACGAACTGGGCCTTCGACAGTGTACGCCACGCCTGCGAGATGAAGATAAAAACATGGAAACCAAGCCTTGGGTCGCTGATTTCACCGCCGGTTACATGCAGCGCATGATCCATTTA
>JBLHLU010000043.1:0-18646 GCA_047623385.1 Paraglaciecola psychrophila | reverse complement strand
GGTTTTAAGATCCGCGCTACTACCAACAGCCTAAGTGGTAAACGATTAAATCGAGGTGAACCGGGTAAAGTCATCTATAATCACAACATCACAGTTACCGCGCAGAGCAGGCGGTTCCGGCATCGCCAGGATTAACCGAGCCAACTATGCAAGCACCGCTATACGACTTATACATTACCGGCAAGCTAGTTGAGGGCGTTAGCTCGACCGACGCCCGAGATGATCTTGCCCGCCTGTTCAACACCAACGCTGACAAAGTCGCCCGCTATGTTAGCGGCCAACCGGCACTATTCAAACGCGGCATCGACAAGGCCGCGGCGATGAAATACAAAGCCGCTCTTCACCAAGTCGGTATATTGGTGACCTTTAAAAGCCATCCACTCGCAGCTGAGGGTTCTTCTATTGAGACCGCTGAGGGCCCTACTAACAGGGTCGCTGAAGGCTCTTCCATGCAGACCGCCGAAGGCTCTGTTACGCGGATCGCTGAGGGCTCATCCATGCAGACCGCTGAAGGCTCTGCTAACAACACCGCTGAGAGCTCTTTTATTCAAACCGATGAGGGCTCTGTCACTGAAACCGCTGAAGGCTCTTCGAGCGGGCGCAACATAGCGACCGGCAATCCTAGCGGCCTGGTACTGAGCCTAGCGGTGGCGGGCAGCGATGTATTATTGCCGGAAGAAAAATCATTATTTGTGGCCGTCGATATCGACACCAGCGCTATTCGCATGGTGTCGGTTTTTTCCGAGCTGGAGCCGCCAGCGTCGGTTGGCGTTGCCAGCCCCGACAACAGCCATATGAGCATCGCTGCGGCGGGCGTTAATCTATTGGAAGACAAACCGGAGCCGCCACCGCCGCTACCGCTAGACCTGGACAGCATGAGTTTGGCCCCGGCCGGGGCAACTTTACAGCAACTAACTGAGAAGCTACCCGCACTGCCCCCCAATACCGATGCCCTAGCGATGGCCCCAGCGGGAGCAGACTTATTGGAAGGTGAGCAACAGCCAACACCGCCACCGCCACCGGATACCTCTCATTTGTCAATGGCGCTGCCTATCGAGCGCTGAGCTAAGCGATACCGGGTAGGTCGACAGTGACCAAGAGACCGGGGTCGGCGTCAGCCAGATCAATATCGCCTTTGTGCAAACTGACTACCGCCGCTACCAACGACAACCCGAGACCGTTGCCCCGCTGCAAACTGCGGCTGGCTTCAACTCGGAAAAAACGTCTAAACACTTTCGGTTTTTCACTGTCGGCAATGCCGATTCCGGTATCGGCGATAGACACCTTGCCACTGGCACAAACCACATCCAAAGCTACCGTAATTTCACCGCCTTGAAGCGTGTACTTAATGGCATTGTCCAGCAGGTTAGCAAAGGCTTGAAATAACAGGTGACGGTCGCCGTTGATCATCAGGCTGGTGTCCAATTTTTGATACAAAACAATTGATTTAGCCGCCATTAGCGGTTCATACAACTCGATGACGTCCAGCAATATCACTTTAATATCGACATTTTTAAAACCGGCGCGCTGGTTGCCTGCCTCTACACGGGCAATTCTCAGCAGCGCATTAAAAGTGGAGAGGATGTTATCCGCCTCCTCGGTTAAGTCTTGGCCAATAGTGTCGCGCTCGCCGCCGGGCAGATCCTCTAATTTTGCCAGATTGTTGCGCAACCGGGTCAGCGGCGTGCGCAGGTCGTGGGCTATATTATCTGAGACCTGCCGCATGCCTTCCATCAACATCTCGATGCGATCTAACATGCGGTTCAAATTGGTGGTCAGCTCGCGAAAATCCCCCTGGTGACTGGAGCGATCGATGCGCTGGGACAGGTCCCCGGAGGTCATGATGGCCCCCACCGATTGATTGATCTTATCGACTCGGTAAACACTTAGTGCCGCCACCGCTGCACCGCCGAGTATACCCAGCGTAATAGTGATAATCATGCTGCGAATCACCACATCGGTCACCACCCGCATGGTGTAAATAACATTGCGGTAGTCCCTTGCTACCAGCAAAACATTGCCGTTATCCAACGTTCTGGACAGCCCCCAAAACTGCTGTTCTGTGGTGTTAGGATCACCGCGCACTAGGTCGATCTGGAAACTTAACCAATCGTCGCCGTATTGTTTAAAGGGTGTCCAAGCCGCCATATTGCCGATGATTTTCTGATATTCGCTATCAACAATAAGATAAAAATAACTTTCAAAACTTTGGATATGCGTGGTTTTTTCGACATAACTCTCCACCCCAACAACGCCTTCCTCCCGATAGAGGGTCTCGAAAGCCTGCATTTCAGCGTCTAACGATTCACTAGTGAGGTAGAAAAAGTTATTGGTATACACGGTATAAATCGCGGTGGAAACCAGCAGCCCGGCGATACTAAGGGCCGCCACATAAAGCGACATAAAGCGGAAAGTATAACTAGCCAGTACCTTGGTTAAAATCATGGCGAGGCTATTCCTAGGACTGCTCGGGATCGTGCAGCATATAACCGGCGCCGCGCACCGTCGATAGTAGCGGTCGATCAAAGTCCCGATCGATTTTTTGACGCAGCCGGCTGATATGCACATCGATCACATTGGTCTGCGGATCAAAGTGATACTCCCAGACATTTTCCAGCAACATGGTGCGGGTTACCACCTGCCCCGCGTGCTTCATTAAATATTCCAGCAGTTTGTATTCTCGCGGCTGCAGATTAAAGCTAACCCCGGCCCGGGTAACCTTGTGGGCTAACAAGTCCATCTCTAAGTCGGCAGTTTTTAACGTCGTCTGCGAATTGCTGGCACTCTGCCGGCGTAATAACGCCTCCACCCGCGCCAATAGCTCAACTAACGCAAAGGGTTTAACCAGATAGTCATCGCCACCGGCCTTGAGGCCATCGACTCGGTCCTCGACCTCACCGAGTGCACTGAGAATCAACACTGGGGTGGTATCTTGTTCTGCCCTAAGCGTTTCGATGGTACTGAGGCCATCTAGCAGCGGCAGCATTCTATCAACAATCATCGCTTCAAACGTCTGCCCGCGAGCTAGCGCCAGCCCCTCTAGGCCGTCGCTGGCACGGGCGACCTCATAGCCATTTTGCTGTAAGTTTTCGACAATAAAGTCGGCGACGCTGTCGTCATCTTCGATCAATAATATCCGCATAAATCTCTCGTAAAATGCTCTGAAACCCCAGTAAATAGTGGACCTTCGCCCACTGCTAACGCTACGATTGTAATGCAGTTGCCGCGGCGCAACCATTAATAATTAGAAACAATGCGCCACCGCGTTATTGCAACAACATGGCAAGCAATATTGACAGACTCTCACGGCCATCGCCGCGCTCGGTGTAATAGCGAACATGCTGCCCAGCCTCTGCCTCTGCGGCCAATTCGATACCCCATAGCGGCGCAATCTGCTGCGGCAACATAGAGTAGCGTATATCAATAATTTTATGGCTGTCGAGTGGGTCTACCGCCAGAAAACCCGCCGAGAATACCCGAAAGCGCTCTATGTCCAGCGCCTGCTGAGAGGTGCGGTCCAGGGCTGGAAAGTCACGCTCGATATCGAGTTTTCTAATCCGCTCGCCAGGCCAATGCACAGGGCTCACTAGCCCCGGTTTTACCGCATCCACGTAAAAGTGACTATCGGTCTCGTAGATCAGTTTCCACACCAACAGATTAGCAAAGCTAGGCTTGGCCTCCATCCGCAAAACCTGGTGACCGCGCTCCGCAGCAAGGTCGCGACCCAACTCCACAGCGCGCTGATGTTGCACAAAACCGATGGCAATATAACAGCCGCCCCAGGCGATCGCCCAAAATGCCCACTGCTTTTGTTTGAACCGTGCCGCGCAATAGGCCAGTACCAGCAACGGCAGGGTGAACAGCGGATCGATAATGGAGATAACATCCCAGGAAAAGCGGTGATCCATAAGCGGCCACAGCAACTGTGTACCGTAGCTGGTGCAGCCGTCCAACAGACCGTGACTGGCATAACCCAATACGCTCCATAACAAGATTTGCTTAAAGGGCAGGGCCCAGCGGCGTCCTAGAATAGCGTGAAGTAACAGCGCACAGAGCATGCCACCGAAGGGAATGAAAAGCAGTGAGTGGGTAAATTGCCGGTGATATTGTAATTTCAGCAACGGGTCTTGTGCAGAGATAATCAGCACATCCAGATCTGGTGCCATCGCCGCCAACGCACCGATGACAGCGGCCTTACCCAACTGCGCCCTAGCGCTTTTTGACTGCGCCACCACAGCGCCCAGTACACCCTGAGTTAGTGGATCCATACTGGCACTTCCAAAGAATCGCTGCCGATCATTAAAAAGACTTAGGCATTTTTAGTTCGTGGGTGGCAACGTGAGACAGAATCAAATTGGTAGAAATAGGCGCTACTTGATAAAGTCGCGTTTCTCTAAACTTTCGCTCGATATCATACTCCTCAGTGAAACCATAACCGCCATGGGTCTGAATACAGGTATCAGCGGCGGCCCAGGCCGCCTCCGATGCCAGCAGTTTGGCCATATTAGCCTCACTACCCGGCCGCTCTCCCGCATCAAACAAATCTGCCGCATGGCGAACCATGAGGGCCGCCGCCTCGGTCTGAATATGATTGCGGGCGATGGGAAATTGCACGCCCTGGTTAATGCCTATCGGTCGACCAAACACCTCTCTGTCGCAGGCATAGCGGCTGGCCTTTTCAATAAACCAGCGGGCGTCGCCAATACATTCAGCGGCAATTAAAATACGCTCCGAATTCATACCATCTAAAATGTAATGAAAGCCCCTACCCTCTTCACCAATCAAATTTTCAACCGGTACTCGCAGCTCGTCAAAAAACAGTTCCGTGGAGGCGTGGTTCATCATAGTACGCAGCGGTTTAACCGTGAGGCCATTGCCAGCGGCGTGGCGCAGGTCAACTAACAATACCGACATGCCGTCGGTACGCTTGTTACAATCTTCTCTGGCGGTGGTGCGCACCAGCAAAACCATTAGATCTGAGTGCTCTACTCGGCTTATAAATACTTTCTGCCCGCTCACCACATAGTGGTCACCGTCGCGCACCGCCCGCGTCGTTATGCGGGTGGTGTCGGTGCCGCTGCCCGGCTCGGTTACGCCAAAGGCCTGCAGCCGCAGTTCGCCACTGGCGATCGCCGGTAAATATTTTTCCTTCTGCTCGACACTGCCGTGACGCAACAGCGTACCCATGGTGTACATTTGCGCGTGACAGGCCCCAGCGTTACCACCACTGCTTTGAATTTCTTCCAGTATCGCACAGGCACCACTGAGCGGCAGGCCACTGCCACCGTACTCTTCAGGAATAAGTACCGACAGGTAACCGGCATCGATTAGCGCCTGCACAAAGGCGGTGGGGTACTCTCGCTTGTCATCTAACTCGCGCCAGTAACTACCGGGAAAGTTACTGCAAAGTTTTGCCACCGCATCGCGAATTTCACCATAATTTTCTGCACTCATCTGTTTTTTACACTCTCTGGGTAAGGCACAGCGCTGGGCCGCTTATACGCATTAATTAGCTCGCCGGTATAGTACGCAGCAGTGCTGCCGGCAGCAAGTGCCGCGTGGGTATTTAGTGTGCAAACATACCGCATCGAAAACTCGCCACAACTAGGGCGCTGTGCAGTTGCCCGGCAGTCGTCACTGCGTGGTTAACGAACAGCGCGCAATATTAGTGTAAGCTGTCGTCCGAACGAGTGGACTTGCCGCTGGTTCGCAGCGACCACCGAGGCCGCTGCATGCAACAGCTCAGATACCGCTGAAGCCTGTTCTAACTCGGACTGACTACGGCGTCTGGTTAAAATAGCGTCAATAAGCACCTTAAGTAGATACTAATAGCAATAATCGTTGGGAGAATATTATGTCAGAAGTATGGATTATCGATGCCGCCCGCACCCCCCGGGGCGGTGGTAAAATTGGCCGCGGTGCACTCACCACCGTTCACCCCCAGCGCATACTCTCTACCGTGCTGAAAGCGCTGGCCCAGCGCAACGACCTCAACACCGCAGACATTGACGATGTCATTGCCGGCTGCGGCACCCAATTTGGCAAGCAGGGATCCTGTATTGCCCGCATGGCAGCACTGGACGCCGGTTATAGCGACAGCGCTACCGGCTTTTCACTGGACCGATTTTGCGGCTCGGGCCTGACTGCGGTTAACCTCGGCGCCATGGGCATTATGTCAGGTATGCAACATCTCATTGTTGCCGGCGGGGTCGAGTCCATGTCATACGGCTCTACCCTCACCGGGCGCTCACCGTTTATGGACAACAACAATTTACACCTGCGCGAACTTCACCCGCAGCCCCATCAGGGAATCTGTGCCGACCTTATCGCCACAATAGAAGGCATTAGTCGAGAAGACACCGAGCGCTTGGCCGTTGAAAGTCAGCGACGGGCCGATCTAGCCATCAAAGGCGGGCATTTTGACAACAGCCTAGTGGCGGTACACCACGACGACGGCACGCTGGCCTTGGACTGCGAAGAATTTCCCCGCCCGCAAACCACCCTTGAGGGCCTTGCCGCGCTAAAGCCCTCTTTTGCCGCGATGTATGATGCCCCGCTCAACGAAGAGGGTGTTAGCTACCGACAACTGGTACAGCAGCAATACCCAGACATCGCCATCAATCACATGCACCACGCCGGCAACTCCTCAGGAGTAGTCGACGGTGCCGGCGCGGTGGTATTGGCCTCTCCAGAATATGCCCGCGCCCACGGCCTGAAACCACGAGCCCGTATCAAGATGATGGCCAACGCCGGTGACTCGCCAACGTTAATGCTCAACGCCCCGGTTCCAGCGGCCCGCAAAGCGCTAAAAATGGCCGGTATGGAAATTGGCGATATTGACTTATTGGAGGTCAACGAGGCATTTGCCGTAGTGCCACTGAAATTTATGCGCGACCTGAATGTGGATCCAGCCAAGGTCAATGTCAACGGCGGCGCAATGGCCTTAGGGCATCCGATCGGCGCTACCGGGGCGATTATTTTGGGTACCTTACTCGACGAAATGGAGCGACGCGATCTCAATACGGGCTTGGTCACCATGTGTACCGGCGGCGGAATGGCGCCCTGTCAAATTATCGAGCGCATGTAACCGCTGCGAGCAATTACTGGGGTTTTTGATCCCAGCAATTGCGCTACAAAGCCATACGCTGGGCTGCCACAATAGCCTGCTTTGTAGCGGACACTGAGCGTAAAGCCAACGCTGCTATTTATTTATAACCATCAATCATCTTCAGCAACCATCAATAACAGTGAATTATCGACAACAGGGACAACTATCATGCAGGATTTAAGCGGGCAAAAAGTCGTGGTCATAGGGGGTACCTCAGGTATCGGTCTGGCCACTGCCATCAACGCCGCCGAGCTGGGGGCACAGGTATGGGCGGTGGGTCGCAGTACCGAAAACATTGAAAAAGCCCGCAGTATCGCCGGCGACAGCCTGCACTACGCCCAGCTAGACGTGCACAATATCGAAGATTTCGAAGCGCTATTTCAACAGACCGGAAAAATCGATCACTTAGTCGCCGCCGCTACCGGTGCCAACCGCACCATGAAACCGTTTATGGAACAGAGCGCAGAGCAATTTGCCGAGGCCTTTAATAAGTTCTGGGGCTATACCCATGTGGTTCGCCAAGGTGTTCCCCACCTCAATCAACAAGCCTCGATCACTCTGGTCAGTGGCACCCCGGCGCGCAAGTGCAATCCCGGCATGTCATCGGTATCGTGTGTCGGCAATGCGGTTGAGGGACTGGGCCGGGCACTGGCTATGGAGCTGGCACCTATTCGTGTCAATGTGGTAGCCCCGGGGATTATCAGCACCGGCATGTTCGATTGGATGGGGGAGAAAAAAGAGGAAATACTGGGTTCAATGACTCAGCAAATACCCTTGGCCCGAGCCGGACAGCCCTGGGAAGTAGCCAATGCTATTATCTTTTTTATGACCACCCCCTATACCACTGGCACCTGTGTCGATGTCGATGGCGGGCAGCTACTGCCCTAGCCGCTGACATTATTGCGCGCTGTTAACGCCACTGCGCTCAATCTGACTTGTTAGACTATACCGGTGTCCAGATCATCGAGACTGCGCCGGTTATTAGCCATCCAGTAATCACTAACACCCTGCGCGCCTTTCTTATCCGCCCACTTCTCCAACGTTTTACGGTCGTCTTCAAAATGGTATAGCGGTATCGAAAAACCGCAGGATGTCTGCACCATGTTTACCTGCAGCTCAAATATTTGGCGGGCACCGACCTGTGCTGGAAACAACCCCGACAGCGACTCCCAGTCACAGTCTCGCGGGTGCACTACTCGTGCTTCACCGTACAAGCGCAGTATCAGCGGCTGGCGGTCAAAAGAACAAAACATCACCGTCATCCGCGGCGACTGCAACACATGCGCGGCACTCTCGTTGCCGCTGCCAGTCAGATTGAGCCAGGCGATCTTGTTGTCGTCGATAATGCGGAAGCTGTCCATGCCTTTGGGCGAAACATTGACGGTGCTCTGCTCGGCGGCGGTACCAACAAAATACATATGTTGGGCACCAATAAATGCACGGTGCTTACTATTGAGCTCGGTAAATTTTTCTGACATCGCTAAATCTCCTATTCACACATTTACACGGTTTACCACAGGGTCATTGAGGCTTGCTATTGCCCACCGGCTATCATTTTGGCTTTTTTAGCCGCACCAAGCCCTCTTGGCTAACCGAGGCCAGCAGTGTTCCAGCTCGAGAATAGATGCTGCCGCGATTAAGACCGGTACCATTACTGGAGCGCGGACTATCCATATGGTAGTACAGCCAGTCATCGGCATGAATCGGAGCGTGAAACCAAATCGAATGATCGAGACTGGTCACCTGTAAACCCTCGGTCTCAAAGTCTACTGGGTGGGCGCGCAGCGCGGTTCCAAGCAGTGACATATCCGAAAAGAAAGCTACTAGCACCTCGTGCATTGGGCTGTCGGCGGCAATCGCCCCGCAGGCCTTAAACCACTGACCCTGCACCGGGTCGCGGGGCGCTAGATCACCGGGGTCGCGGCGGTCGAGGGAGCGCGAATCGATCGCGGTAAGTCTGCGACTAAATCGATTACCACTGTCCGGGGACATTCTATTCCAATAGTCCTTATCCGATTCTAGCTGCTCGGGGCCCGCTACCGCTGGCATCTCAGTCTGGTGTTCAAGACCCTGCTCTTGCTCTTTAAAGGACATCGACGAAAAGAAAATAGCTTTGCCATGCTGGCGCGCAACGACTCTGCGGGTGGTGAAGCTGCCGCCGTCCCTGATCGCCTCGGCTTCGTAGATAATCGGCTGGCGATGGTCACCGGCACGTAAAAAATATGCATGCATCGAGTGCACTCGGCGGCTAGCGGGCACAGTTCTTATTGCCGCCACTAACGCCTGCGCCAATACCTGACCACCAAATACATGAGCGTTTTCCGGCATTAGAATAGCCCCTCGAAACAGCCCACTGTCGAGTTCTTCAATATCGAGGATGTCCAGCAAGCCGGCGAGGTCGATCGTTGTCATTGTTATTCCAAGCCCGTTATAGGGGCGTTAACGGCGGGCGAGATTCACCGTGACAGCTCTTTGCCCGCATTTCTATTGATTAATTATGACTTTACCGTACAGTGAGGCACCCGTGCTACCGACAAACCCTACTATTGAAACACGTTTGAGTACGGTCGATATCAGTCAGCCCAACACTGAATAGATCAGCGTCGAGACAGCCCTATAAACCTGCCACTGTAACCAAAAATACCATGCAACTCCACCAAGTAAAAACCCGACTGGTCAACAGCACGGTTATTGAGTACCACGACCGAATTCTGGTGATTGACGTCGCCAAACGCTGCGAGCACCAAGTATTACACTTTGTTGAATCCGATTTGGGTCGTCCGGCCAGCGATATCGCGCTGGTACTGTGCACCCATGATGACCCCGACCACATCGGCGGTATCAGCGCGCTGGCACAGCTCAGCGGCGCTGCCACCGCCATTCCCTATGCGTCTACCTCCGCAACCAAAAAGTTCTACCGCGACCCCTCCGGTGGTCTGGTGCGTTTCGCCACCTCGCTGCGCGAGGCAACCCGCGCCCGCGCCTGGAAAATGTATTTAAAGCCCAGCGTGATTCGCGGCCACCGCAATCACCGCCCTATCGCCCCTACTACCCAGCGGCAACAGCCTCACCATATTCTCAAACACGGTCACAGCCCACCGGGTTTTGACGACTGGGAAACGATTCATACCCCGGGCCATTCCTGGGACAGCTGTTGTTATTTTCACCGCGCCAGTGGCGCGCTGATCACCGGCGACACCCTGTTGGGCAGTGGCAGTATTGGCCAACTGGTAACACCGGCTATTTACGCTAACTCCCGGCACTTAAAAGCCTCTTTGCAGAAGCTGAAGAACCTGCCGGTCAGCGTTGTCTACCCGGGCCACGGCTCGGTAATGCGCGGCGCACATTTGTTCGAGCGCTTTTAAGCAGCGGATCGGCGGGTTAAGCACATCAGAGATTCATCAGCGGTTACCCGAGATTCAAGGCGATTCTCTGGCTGGGATAGAGCATTATTGACAGCTAAAAAAAAACGCCGATCACTCGGCGTTTTAGTGTTAGAGCGCGGCTTATTAGTCCTTGGACTGAGCGTACTGCATAGCCTTACCGAGGAATTTTTCGGTTTGCTTACCGCCGGACTCCAGTGCCCGCTGGCCCTCAGTATTAACAATCGCATCCCAGTTTTCTAACACTGCTTCTGGGCTCTGCTCGTCGGCGGGCAAGAAAATACCTTCGGTCTCAAACAGGCTAGTGCTGGCATAACCACCGGCACCGGCACACAATACTGTGCGGTTTGGTGCACTATCGTGACAAAGTACCAGCGCACCGGCAGTCACTGACTCGGGAGTCAGCATGGCCAAAATTTCTGGAGGCATCAAATCTTCGGTCATGCGGGTGCCTGCGGTGGGCGCCAGCGCATTAATTTTAATATCGTATTTGGCGCTTTCCAGTACTAGGGTATTCATAAAGCCCAACAGTGCCATTTTCGCTGCGCCGTAGTTGGCTTGGCCAAAGTTACCGTACATACCACTAGACGAAGTCGTCATCACAATACGGCCGAAGTTTTGGTCGCGCATAATCTGCCATACTGCCTTGGTGCAGTTAACCGACCCCATAACATGTACATCCATAACCAGACGGAAGTCGTCCATAGTCATCTTGGCAAAAGTCTTGTCGCGCAAAATACCCGCATTGTTGATAAGAATATCGACCCGGCCCCATTTTTCCATGGCCTGTTTAACCATATCCTCAACTTCTTCAAAGTTGGCAACATTGGCACCGTGGGCAAAAGCTTCACCACCGCGCTCTTCGATCAAAGTTACCACCGCATCAGCAGCCTCCGAGGATTTGCCAACACCATCTCTGGCACCGCCCAGGTCATTAATAACCACTTTAGCACCGCGAGCGGCCAGTTCCAGCGCATGTGAGCGCCCCAAACCATTACCTGCGCCAGTGACAATAGCGACCTTACCTGCAAAACTCATACTCATTGTAAACTCCTCGATTAGTCGTAAAACGACACTATTCTAGTTTTCATTAGCTGTTAGCCGCGCATTCTACCAAATTGGGCCATCATTTCATCTATTGATCGATAATTAGAACTGGCCGGGGCGCATAACAAAGCCTTTGCACTCGAGTGACACCGACAACGTCGAGCCTATTTCGATCTAGCTTAGGTAAAAACAACGGTAATATTGCCTGATTAGAAGCTTTTTGCAGCAAAACTTTGCTTCAACGGGCGCCATCGCCGGGTTGTTACTGGGCACTGCAGCCAATTTTTACCCAAGCTATGCGATGATCCCCTGACCATAAGCGCGTAACATCGAACCTACTGGCACAGCGCCCTATTGAGGCCCTCGCAGATCGGCGGGTGCTAGAGGGCATGGGATTGTTCCGCGCCAACATCAGTCAAACCAGCGCGATTAAGGTGTTGTCTTTAACTCGCCTTGACATCAATCCTGCACTGCCTCAAATTTTGCCTTCTTTGCGCTCTATGCTGTCGCGCAACAGTAATACTGAGCAGCTACAAAAGCAGATATCGTAAAGCAATTTACCGGTGATTAATTGCCCGCAAAAGTACTCGCAATTGCGCCCAAGCTGCCTCGACCTATCAGTGACCACCCTCAGCTTGCACCCTTTATTGCTGCCAGTGGGGATTTTGCTCGGTCAGTTATATGCTCAATTCAAATCAGCTATTACTGCCCCTTTCCCCACAGGACTATCGCAGGCTCCGGTCTGTCTTGTTAAACGCTACGCAGCGCTGACTTAAGCTAGGCCCGAGCCGCCTGGTGCCAAAGTCTGTCTAGTCATGTTATCAGCTGGCGGAACTGCGGAAAACGAAATGCAGCTAACTTGCCTGTACCTCTTGTCAAACCACCGGACTGCTTGCTAGTAACGTGCCTGCGCCATTGCAAGCCCTTTTTTCTAACCGTTTTCTGCAATCAACTGTAGTTCTGTCATCCTCAGGACCACCCAGCGCGCATTCACTTTGTCGACTATGCCGAGTGCTTTCCATTTTTTGATCTCACGCAAAACGCTGTGGCGAGTCACGCCCAACAACTTGCCCATATTCTGCTGGGACAGTGGCATTTCGATCACATACTGCTCTGCTCCAGACTCTCCGATGTGTTCGACCCCGTAAGTCTGTGCCGCTGAAACAATAAGTTGGGCTAAACGCTGCTGTAAGCTAAACAGCGCATTTTCTTCAATACGATTGAGCAACACCACAATCACCCGGTATAACTTTTCTACCAGCCGATGGTAGATTTCTGGGTATTGCTCAATCAGTTCGTCAAAGTCCTGCTTTTGCAGCGCCATAACGTTGACCTCACCGAGTGCAACGGCATCAAAAGCCCGCTCACCATCACCCATTAATGGCAATTCACCGATCAAGTTACCGGGCCCATAAATGGTTACCAGCATTTCGTTGCCACTGGGCCCAGTGGCTTTGAGTTCAACAAAACCTGAAACCACCTGATAGAGCCCACTGGCATTAGCGCTGCGCTGATACAGTGTTTCACCATCAAGCAACTGCAGGGCAACCATGCGTTTGAGCACGTCCGTTTTTACTTGAGCGGGCAATTGATTGATCCAATTACCGCCTCGATTGAAAATTGCCATCAAAGACTCCATCGATAGGCGCAAAAAATATGCCTCAAAATGTAACAAATGTTGCCCTTATAGGCGAGGCAAAAACCTATAATGGCAGTACCAACAACACTATTGGATACAGACCATGCGAAAGTATTTTATCAGCGGCGTGGCCGCGACCTTAATTTCTGTGACTGGTGCGACTTTCGCAGACGAATACAAACCCGAAGCCCTAAAACGCGCAGACCCCAGTTTGCATCTACAGCGCGGTAGCCAACAAACCGAGGCCTTAAAAGTTAACGAAGCTATCTATCAAGCTACCGGTTTTGGCAACACTTTCATGGTAGTGACCGAGCAAGGTAACGTCATCATCGACACCTCGCTGGCCAGAACTGCACCACGCCATAAAGAGTTGCTGAGCGCAGTGAGTGACGCAGCGATCCACTCGGTGATCATTACCCATGGCCACGGTGACCATACTGGCGGCGTTGAACTTTGGAAACAGGCCGACACCAAGGTAATCGCCCAGCAGAATATGGTCGAGTTTCTTCACTATCAAAAACGCTTGGCCGGAATGTTTAGTCGCCGCAACCAAGCACAATTTGGTTTTGCAATTACCGACAATTACACCGCACCCACTGTAGCCGAAAACTATGCGGCAAATATTTTACCCAATACGCTATTTGATAAAGAAATGGCCTTTGTACTGGGCGGCAAAGAGTTTCAAATACTGCATACGCCGGCGGAAACCTACGATGCGTTAACCGTGTGGATGCCGCAATACAAGGCAGCTTTTGTCGGCGATATGCTTTTTCAGTCCTTCCCTAACATCTATACGCTGCGCGGTACTAAACCTCGCTGGGCGTTAGACTATGTCGCGTCGATAGAACGTATTATCGAGTTGCAACCAGAAATTTTGCTACCCAGCCACGGCCAACCGATTCAGGGCGCCAAGCAGGTTCTCGATACCCTCACTCGCTATAGAGATGCCATATTGTACGTGCACGACCAAACCGTTATTGGCATGAATCAAGGCAAAGACGTTCACACCCTAATGAGTGAAATAAAACTACCCGCAGCGCTCGATATTGGCGAAGGGTATGGCTGGATTTCTTGGTCTGTGCGCGGTATTTATCAAGGTTATATGGGCTGGTTTGATGGCAACCCGGTCAATATGTACAACCAGTCTGCTGAGTCGATTTACCCCGACCTAGTCAAACTAGCCGGAGGCAGTGACAGCGTACTCAAGTTGGCCGAAGAAAAGTTAAGCTCGGGTGACCCGGTTAAAAGTTTGCGCTTGGCCGATGCAGCACTGGCGGCTGATTCAAATAACAGAGAAGCATTGCAACTGCGGCTACAGATACTGACAGCAATGCGGAAAAAATCGTCCAACTTTAACGAGTCGGGATGGCTCAACGCGGGAATATTGGAAACCCAAAAACAGCTTGAGCAATAACGCCATTGCGTCGACGGTTATGTAGCTGGGCTGATGGTAGTTGCTGGGCTGATGGTATTTCCTGAGCTTATGGTAGTTGCTGGGCTGATAATAGCGGTTGTTGGCCTCGCAACGACAGCTGAGTTAAGACTTAGCGGCGAGTCTTGTCCAGTTGCCGCCGTAACTCCGGTGATCCATAGCGCTATCAATAGCTTGTATCGAGTAGGTGGGCAGTAACCGCAACCCTACGGGGCTAAACCCTAGCCCCAGCTGGCACTCTGGCGTTGATACATTCGACGCTAATAGCAACAGCCACTCACTTAGCGGCAGCCAGTCACTGGGCATGTTGCTTATAGCTACGTTTATATCAGTGCTCAGCTTCAGCCTCCTGGTGCTGCAACACCTCGATGAGTCGCTCTATAACCACCCTAACGCGGGGCACTTGCTGCATGCTCTTAGCACAAACAATATAGAATTCAGCCGGCGGAATCGTTATGCCTATATCTATTTCCACCAGCCCCGATTGAATAAAATTCGGCAACCCAAACCCTATCGGTTTACCCACTATCATCGCCCCTACCCCACAAATAACCGCCGCTTTTTGCGCGAGGTAGTCATCGGAGCTAAAAATGGGTGCAAAATTGTCAATTAGCTTTTCCAATATAGGCCGTGGCGATATATTCAGATAGGGGCTACTCCAGGTCACCCATTTCAAATCCTGCCAGGTGCAGGGCTGTTGTATGCTATTGGCATAGGCCTTCGATGCGACCACTATGGGCTGGGAAAATGATCGATGCATTACCACCAACTCGGGCTCTTTAGGGTACTGCGAACGAATAGCGACATCGGCATCGCCACGCGTTAAATCAATGTGGTCGACGCCAGAGCGGACCTCTAGGGTAATGCCGGGTTCTAAGGTCAGCAGCCGCGCGGCAAAGGGGGCGAGTTGTTCGACAGCGACACCGGGAGACGCAGCAATTTTGACCACTCCCGATACGGCGTTACCAACGCCTAGGGCTTGGCGATTAAACTCCGCAGCCCATTTCGCCATTTGCTCCGCCGCCGGTAGCAACTTGGTTGCGGCTTCTGTGGCACGGGCACCGTGTTTTCCTCGTTCAAACAGTTGCTGTTTCAAGTTGTTTTCTAGTTGTTGAATATGGCGGCTAATGGTCGGCTGGGCCACACCCAAAGCCTTGGCCGCCGCACTGAAGCTCTGGTGTTCTGCCACCGCAAGAAACACCTGAGCATCTTCCCATGACAATTTCATACTATTCATATTTGTATAGATCCATGCAATTTTAGTCAATATACATCTGCGGAGGAATAAGTGATACTGCGTCAATCCAAGTAACAACACCGCCAACATACCGCAGGAAGCAACCATGAAGCACAAAATAACGTTACTCTTTATTATTTTAATAACTGTGCTAGTGGGCTGCAAAGCCAGCAGTTTGAGCACTGAACCGGCAAAACTAGGGCAAAAAACAACTCTGGCTGAGGTCGCAAAAGTGATCAATACCCCGGGCCCTATTGTGTTCGAGAAACACTTAGCAGCCCATTGGGTTATTAACCTGTCGGGGCTGTTAAACCTAGACAGTCCCAAAGCCATTGAAATGGGGATAACAGACCGCGACGAGGCGATCGAAATCTATACCTATTCTTTGTTACACCCCGACCGTGGCCTGTATTTAGTTGATTCTGGGGTGTCAGCAGGTTTTGTTAATGCAGATATCGATGACGGCGTGCCGTTTTATATTGAAATGGCCATGGGTATGGAGCAACTCAGGGTTAAAAAGACAACCCAGGAGATATTGTTAGCGCAGCGCAATACTCCCTTGCTGCCAATTGGCCCTGAGCAAAACACCAACACCATTGCCGGGGTTTTTCTTACCCATATTCATCTCGACCATATACTCGGACTATTGGATTTACCCGCCAGCACGGCCATTTACACTGGACCAAAAGAAGCGGGTACCCGCAGTTTTGGGCAGGTATTTACCCGGGCAACAACAGATAAGCTACTGTCGAAATTTGGAAAAATACGCGAATGGCAATTTGCCGAGGGTGATATTTTCGATGTTTTTGGTGATGCCTCGGTATTCGCGATTCACGCACCGGGCCATTCCGCCGGCTCTACCGCTTACCTGATTAGAAGTACCACTGGTCCACAACTAATCCTAGGTGACACCTCTCACACCCGCTGGGGCTGGGAAAATGGGGTCGAACCCGGTACGTTCTCTAGCAATCAACAGCAAAGCGCTGTAAGCCTGACAATGCTGCTCGATATCAGTGCAGCACATCCATCGATAAAAGTGCATCCCGGGCACCAAAGCCTGTAACCAAAGCAGGTTTTTTGCTATTTTGTAGCCGGTTGATTGGCTTAAAACCCTGACAAATTGGACCACGGGGGCATTAACTTAAGTGCGGGGCGGTAAACCTTTGTCAGCTCCTGGCCGGTACCGGCCCCGTTTTCAGTCGTCTTTTATCATGCCTTAGCCAGCGACATGCCAGCGTGACCTTCCGTATAACCTGACTGCTAGCCCTTTTCAAATTAGCCGCTAAGCCCTTGTTCCCTTCTTTAGCGCACGCCAACCCTGTCTCGCACTTTATTAGTGCGGCAAAGGCAGCAGTAAGCCTCGTGGTAAACCCTAGAACCGACGCCAGTTAAGCTGCCAGTACATCAACCAGCGCGCTTAATACCTAAGCGAGTGCCAAAAGAGCGCAATATCCACTGATATTAGATTGTTTTACCTCTGACTCAGAAGTTGGTACGTATCCTGCGATGAACTTAAGAAATACAGAGCAACAGAGCTAAAGAACTAAGAACTAAAGCGATACAGCTATAGCGGTTGAGCAAGTGTGCCTATAACTCTGTTCACAGCTGTGCTCTAACTAAGCGAATTGATACCCTGCAGTGGGTGGTTAGATTAATGCCATCTGTTTGATTAAAGGCCCCGTACTTACCATGACATTATCCACGCCCCCAAAACCAAGGTTGTTAATCGTTGGCAACGGTATGGTTGCTGGACGCTTGCTGGACCAATTGCTTTCTCGCAACCCAGAAAAATATGACATAACGGTTATCGGTGCCGAGGACCAGGGCAGTTACAACCGTATTTTGCTGTCTTCGGTGCTGGCTAAAGATGCGACCAGCCACAGTATTGTGCAAAAAGATCAACACTGGTATCGCAGCCGAGGTATTCGCTTTATATCTGGCACCACCGTTAACCAGATCAATAAGGCCCAGCGCTGGGTAAGCACCGACACCCATCAGCAGGTTCACTACGACGAGCTGATTTTGGCTACAGGTTCTCGCGCTGCACGGATTCCGGCAAAAAACCTCGATCTGGAAAAAATATTTTTCTTTAGAACCCTCGCCGATACCCAGGCAATGATGGCTATTGCACAACAGGTGTCTAACGTTATTGTAGTGGGCGGCGGCCTGCTAGGGCTAGAAGCAGCCTATGGTTTAGCGAAATTTGGCAGCAAGGTTACAGTGGTTCATCGCAGCCCTTGGCTGCTCAACCGTCAGCTTGATCAGCACAGCGCAGTAATGTTGCAATCGACTATGGCGGCGATGGGGATTGAATTTGAACTCAACGATGAAATTGATAGTTTTCATGGCGAACAGGCCATTACCGGTGCCACCTTACAGTCGGGGAAAACCCTGCAAGCTAGCATGGCAGTTATTGCTACCGGCATCACCCCCAACATAGAATTGGGTATTGACGCTGGCTTGGTCGGGTCCCGGGCCATTGTTGTTGACGATTACATGCAAACCCGTAGCCCCCAAATCAGTGCCCTCGGCGAATGCATTGAACACCGTGGACAAACCTTTGGCTTGGTAGACCCACTTTGGCGCCAAGCGGAAACACTCGCTGCGCGGCTAGCACAAGATACATTACTGCCCTTTAAAAACCAGGCAACCGCGACTAAGTTAAAGGTTTCCGGAGTACAGGTATTTTCGGCCGGTGAAGTTCAGCAAAGAGAAGGGTTACGCGCGGTTTATATCGAAGATAAACAGGCAAAAATATACCGTAAACTGCTACTCGACAATGGCATTATTAAGGGTGTTG
>JBLHLU010000042.1:0-18805 GCA_047623385.1 Paraglaciecola psychrophila | reverse complement strand
CCAACTTTAAGATATTTGTCTTTTGTTTTGCAGCGTTGATATCTGCAATAGGCGGTGCGATGTTTACTTTGCAAGTCGGCTTTATGTCGCCTTCGTTTGTCGGCATTGTCCCTTCTATAGAAATGGTGATATTCGCGGCTGTGGGTGGCCGTATGTCGCTGATAGGAGCGGTATACGGCACCTTGTTAGTCAACTTTGGTAAGACCTTTTTCTCTGAATCTTTCCCGGAAATGTGGCTGTTCTTGATTGGCGGTCTGTTTATCGCGGTGGTCATGTTATTTCCCAACGGCTTAGCGGGTCTATGGGATGACTACGGACATCATATCAGTAAACATTTTCGTTTTATCACTAAGCGATTCTCCGGTGCACCGGTTTCAAAAACGAGTAAAGAGATTGAGGGGCTAGGTTAATGAATACCAATACAGATTTCACCTTGGCGATAGAAGATTTAACTGTGTCCTTTGATGGCTTCAAAGCGGTTGATCAGCTCAATTTTTATCTCGATAGAAATGAACTGCACGTTATCATTGGGCCCAACGGCGCCGGTAAAACCACGGTGCTGGATCTTATTTGCGGAAAAACAAAAGCCACTTCAGGCAATATCAAATTTTTGAATACTGAACTTACCAATTTGTCAGAGCACGCCATCGTAAGAGCGGGTGTGGGCCGAAAATTTCAAACGCCTTCAATTTACGAAAACCTTTCGGTACTAGAAAACCTTGAAGTGTCATACCCCTTTGGCCGTGGTGTTTTTGGATCGCTGATGTTCAAGCGAACGGCGACGGTGATGGACAAGATTCATGAAATAGCCAGAGAGATTATGCTTGAGGCATTTCTTGAAACTGAAGCGGGGCTGTTGAGTCACGGCCAAAAACAATGGCTGGAAATTGGCATGCTGCTTATTCAAGATCCACAGTTGTTGATGCTAGACGAACCCGTTGCAGGTATGAGTGTAAAAGAGCGAGAGCAGACCGCAGAATTGCTTAACAAAATATGTAAAGGGCGTTCGGTGTTAGTGATAGAACATGATATGGAATTTGTTGCTCGTATCGCCGACAAAGTAACGGTACTGCATCAGGGAAAAATACTGGCAACAGGCGATATGAAAACGATACAAAATGACCCACAAGTTATTGAAGTTTATTTGGGCCACTGAGTGAGTTGGCTTAATGTGGTTGTGCCATTAAGTTTCAGAGTTAACAGTTAAACAATAATTGTGGTCTTTCGGATAATGTTCCCAGTTTTAGCTAGGAGTGACTATGTTAGAGGTTTCAAATTTAAAAGTATGTTACGGGCAAAGTGAGGTCATTCATAAGCTGAGTTTTACCGCACACAAAAACGAGACCCTGGCCATCATGGGTCGCAATGGTATGGGTAAAACGACGTTGTTCAAGTCGCTGATAGGCATATTGCCGCCGTCCAATGGCGAGATCCGTGTTGATGGTGTTGATGTCACCGGGTTCGAAAGCTATCAGCGGGTTGAGAACGGTATTGCCTACGTGCCACAGGGTCGAATGATTTTCCCCAATCTTACTGTTAAAGAAAATATTGAAACCGGTATGGAAGTATCCAAATTCAAGGAAATTCCGGATGAGATTTACGCGTTGTTTCCAGTGTTAAGAGATATGCGCAATAGAAAGGGCGGTAACCTGTCCGGTGGCCAGCAGCAGCAGTTGGCTATAGCTCGGGCATTGGTCACCAACCCTAAGGTTTTGCTATTGGATGAGCCTACTGAAGGCATACAGCCGTCAATCATCAAGGATATTGCCGAGATTCTTAACGAAATTAAAAAATTGCGAGAAATTACTATCATTGTTTCTGAACAAGTATTGAGCTTCACCATGGCCATTGCCGATCGAATCATCGTGATTGATAAAGGTAAATTTATCCATGAGGACCTGCGTGACAATGTCGATAGTGAGCAAATTAGAAAGTACCTTTCAGTGTAATGCCGGAGACAGTAGAAAAAAGTAAGACTAACGTAACTATCTAATATCACCATGGCCATACTAGGAGCCTACAATGACTGAAACAATTATCAAAGTTGACTTGAAAAAATCTGCCTACGAAAACGATAGTTTACATAATCGCTGGCATCCTGATATCCCGATGGTGGCGACGGTGAAGCCGGGGGATGACTTTAAAATTGAGTGTGTCGATTGGACTGGCGGGCAGATTAAGAACAACGACGATGCCTCTGATGTAAGAGACGTAGATTTGACCCAGGTCCACTTCTTATCAGGGCCGGTGTGTATTGAAGGTGCTGAGCCAGGCGATTTACTGGTTGTTGATATTCTTGATATTGGCACCTTCGATGAAAGTCAGTGGGGCTTTAACGGCTTTTTCTCGAAGCAAAATGGCGGTGGCTTTTTAGATGAGCATTTTCCCGAAGCACAAAAATCTATTTGGGATTTTAACGGTATGTTTACTAAGTCTCGACATATCCCCGGGGTTGAATTCGCCGGCTTAATTCATCCCGGTTTGATAGGCTGCCTACCTTCTAAGGAACTGCTTAACGAGTGGAACACCCGGGAAAAGGAGCTGTACGACACAGAGCCCGAGCGCGTGCCAGAACTCGCGGCATTGCCCTATGGGCCCACTGCACATATGGGAAGAATGAAACCGGATGAGGCTAAGCAAGCCGGCGCCGAGGGTGTTCGTACCGTACCGCCCCGTGAACACGGCGGCAACTGTGATATCAAAGATCTGTCAAGGGGTTCCAAGGTTTACTTTCCGGTTTACGTAGAGGGCGGCGGTTTGTCAGTAGGCGATCTGCACTTTAGCCAAGGCGACGGTGAAATCACTTTCTGCGGCGCCATTGAAATGGCGGGTTGGATTCACCTTCGCGTTAATTTAATTAAGGGCGGCATGGAAAAGTACGCGATCAGAAATCCGATCTTTAAGCCCAGTCCGATTACCCCTAAATACGACGACTATTTAATATTTGAAGGTATTTCTGTAGATGAACACGGCAAGCAGCACTATCTCGATGTCAACGTGGCCTATCGACAGGCCTGCTTGAATGCGATTGAGTATCTCAAGAAATTCGGCTATTCCGGGGCTCAGGCTTACTCGCTATTAGGTACTGCACCGGTGCAAGGGCATATCAGTGGTGTCGTTGATATTCCTAACGCCTGTGCCACGCTGTGGCTGCCCACCGATATTTTTGAGTTTGATATCAAACCGAACGCCGATGGGCCAACGAAGTTCTTGGACGGTAGTATCGACATGCCGCTAGCGCCCGACACTAAGAAATAAGGAGGCGTTAATATGCCAGTATATGACTACAAGTGCGCCGAACACGGTTTATTTTATGAACTAGCCAGTATGGACGATCACGCAGAGCCTATGCCCTGCCCGGAATGCAGCACCGCGTCGGCTCGGATTGTTATTATGTCGCCGGCACTGTTGGACATGGCCAAGGAAAAAAAGCAGGCAATCGACCGTAATCAAGCGGCACAACATGAGCCGCAGTATTCCGATAGGGATACGCGTGCAGAAAATGCGGATAAACTGAAACATGGCAGCGGTTGTAGCCATAAAAAACGTGGCAGCAAACTCATGTATACCGCTGAGGGTAACAAGATGTTTCCCTCTATGCGGCCATGGATGATTAGTCACTGACAATGATGGGTGGGTAATGGGCGTGTGTTAGCTATGCGTTAACTTAGCTATAACCCAGCTACAGGTAAGTGATAACTAAGGGGTAGAGATGAGCCCTGCAGATATGTTGCCCGGTGGTCTAGCTGAGAATCCACCGCGTTGCTTAGGTGTTAAACCGCAATGGTTGTTAGCACCGGTTTTGTGCAAGCGCAGCGCTGGTGGATGCACTGCCACTGTATTGCTGTAATCGAGCGAAGGCGCAGCAGTTCAAGCCCAGCCCATTGCACAGTGCCCTTTGCATAGAGCACAGTGCAATAGGCTGCTCAATTATCCGTCTGCAATAATGTATTTGGTGTTAATCGTTTTTGTTGGGCGTTATTGCTGCAGCTTTCGATCAGCGTTGCGCTTAACAATATTTGTTCGACAGCGAATATCTATCGCTGGTTTTCTACTAGTTCGCTGCTAGTTCCCTAAACCGGCGTTGACAACCTCGGGCTCGATCTGGCTGCCAGCACGGGTACCAGACAAGCGATAGCCATTGGCCAAATTGCCGTCATGGCAATCCAGCCCCTGCTTAATACAATGTTCTAATAGCGCTGCCATAACGCCGGGATGCCAAGCATTGAACCAGTCTGCGTGTAAGGATAATCCCCCTGCTACACCGTCACTCAGCTCATACATATCTGATGCCAAGCGCCAGCCCCTAGTCGATTGACTGGCGGGGTCTGAAAACTCAGGTTTAACGCCGAAGGCATAGTGATAGCTGGGGCGAACAATTGCCACCGGATGGCTTTCGGGACAGTGCATTCCAGCGGTACTACCGGTATCTATTGGGTAGGCGACATGACTTTTGTGATCAGCGGAATCTAAATCTACGCCGTTCCAGCAGCTGGGGAAAAAGATGTCCAGTCGCAACCGGTCGGGTTCATAGCAGGTTGGTATCGAACTGCTAAATTGTGGGTTGCTGGCGTCGTCAGCCTGCCATGACTGGCAATGCCAACGCACAATAGAGCTGTCTTGTTGCTGTCCAGGTTGAGTGCCATGGTCTCCGGCAATCATGCGCAGGCCAGCAGGAATAGGCTGGATCGATTCTAACTGGTCGACGCCCGCTGAGTAGTAAAAAATTTCGTGGGCTTCATCGTCGTCGCCGACCACCGCCGGCACCGCTTGCCACTGACTCTGGCCGGCGCTGTCGATACGCTGCAAGCCGGTAGTGCTATCGAATACTGGCGCCAGTAATGCCGGTAGCCAGTAGGAAGATAAATTCAGTAAATTCCCCTGACAACTAGACTCTCCCTGGGTGTAGAGCGACTTCAAAGTGGTATTGTGGTCGACTAGGGTATTGCCATAAAAACGGTGTAGGTGGGCTGCACTGTCGACACCTGGATAAACAATGGGATCATTGTAGCTACTGTGGGAGAAGTCGCAGTTAATGCGGAAAATGCCGCGCCAGCTGTTATTAGCTACCGGGTCCGGTTGTACTTGGGTGGCAATGAGATCGGCGTTGCCAGTAACAAATACATTGTCGACTCGCCAAAAATAATCGGTTTCTATACCGAGTTGGCCGTCACTTGCCTGCGCACGTACTGAAAATGAATGTTCCCCCTCATTGATACTCGGCAAGAATATACCACTGTCGCAGGCACCATATGCGCTCTGATCGAGGCTGCACTGATACTGTGTGGCGTCGGCGGCGTAAAAATCAAAAGTTGCGTACAGCAAAGTGGTAGACAGCTCAGGTGCTTGATTAAAACTGACGTTTAAATCGTAAATTGTTTCACTAGAGCCAAAATTTGCGATTAATTCCGCGATGGAATCCAGCCCCGCTTGTAAACTGTTAGCGGAGCCGCCCACGGTACGGGTTAGAGTAACAGCTTGGCTTATTTGTGCGGCGCCGTATTCAACACCTAATAAATCGACGGTCTGGGTAAAGCTGCTGGCGAATACCAGTTTGTTGGCTTTGATATCAGCGTCATGAGTACCGGCGCGTACCCCGTTGGCAATATCGACTGCGATACTGGCCAGTGTCATCGCGCCGCTTTGCAGTTGCGCTAGATAGAATGTTAAGCCGCCGGTATCGGCGTCGCGATTTAACAGCTGCTGATAAATATTGATGACCAGATCGTGGTTTTCTACAGTGGCAAAGCGTGTGGTGTATTCGTCGGATGCGCCGAAGGCATTGACTATTGCGGTGAGCTCGCCACCGCTAGCGGCGACTTGGCTCGACCAGTAGTAGACACCTTCGGGGTCACCAGGGCGCCCATAATAAGCGATATACATTGCTTGAACCTGCTGCTGGTAGTTCTGGCTTATATCACTTAGTGCTGGACCGGTAATATCTAATAGTAATAACAAGAGCAGCGAGCAATGTTTAAATAGTTTTGTCGAGGGTACTGGGCTACGCTTTTTTAGCACGGCTACAATTACGGTCTGATTTTTTCCGAGTTGCCGTACTTTAGCTCCGGCGCGAAATATCGAAGCTAAACAGCTAGCGCTAAAACCCAAGGTGTTGTCAGTCATTATTGTTTCATCCTACGCAAGTGAAAACACTGTTGTGTACGCTTGTTAGGGTAATCGCTAAATGTGCAGGAAATATGATGCAGCGCGGCAACACTGAAAAAGGGGCCCTCAGTCGGTCAACTGCAGTCGGTCAATTTTAGTCTATAGCTCGGTTCTCGGCATACTGATGGCCTACTAGTAGGCTGTTAGTTAGCGACTATTGATTAATGCAACAGCGGTGATTAATCACCGGGCACTTATTACCAGGCACTTGTTACCGGACACTGATTACCGGACATTGACCACCGGGCATTGACCACAAGACATAGTTTTTTACCCTGCAAGAAAACTGCGTGGTTTTAAGCGATGAGTGGCAGGGCAAAGATAAAAAGGGTTGTGCCAAAAGCACACACTGTCTCGCGGTACTGGGACGAGCCTCGATGGCGACGAAAGTACGGCTGCTCGCTAATACTGTGATTTGTAAACGTAGCTCAATGATTGAGTTAGATTAGCGCGTAATTCTAGCAATGTGGCAGTTAAAAAGTGTTTTTTTATTGTTGAACAACGCCATTCTATAACTGCGTTTTTCGCCCCGGGTCAGCAGCCAAGAAAAAACTTTTTGACCGAGAGGGTCGTTACAGGGGTGATGTTAGATTGCGATTGAGCTCCGCTACGAAATAGCTCAAAGGTCTACGTCAGCTTAACCGCTGCTGCGTCTTGGGCTGCAATAGTTGTGTTTGACCAAAATTGTTGAACTCACATCGTAAGGGCACAGCAAAAACCGAAAAATATTAGTGACCGGGTATTGAGGTCCGCGGTAACACAACACGATGCGCTAACCTTTAATCAAATAAATTTTTCAGACCGGCCAGCGTTTCATTGGCGCGCTCGCGATTTAGGTCAGGGTCTTTTTCCTCTCCCTCCCACTGTAGGTCATCAAAGGGTAACTCATCGAGGAAGCGGCTGGGTGCGCAATCGATCATCTGCCCATACTGTTTGCGTTTGCCGCAGTAAGTCAGCGCCAGCGTCTTTTTGGCGCGGGTAATACCGACGTAACACAGTCGGCGCTCTTCCTCTATATTGTCTTCTTCGATACTGGCCCGGTGCGGTAATATTTCTTCCTCCACACCAATAATGTAAACGTGGGGGAACTCCAAGCCTTTGGAGGCGTGTAGCGTCATCAACTGCACCTTATCGGCGCTCTCGTCGTCTTCCTGCTTGCGTTCTAACAGGTCGCGCAATAGCAGTTTAGCCACTGCGCTTTGAATATCGTTTTCGTCGCCGTCATCTTCGTTGCTGCGTTCAATGGTCGACTGCAGCGACTCCACCAGAATCCATACATTACCCATGCGCCGCTCGGCAACACCGGCGCTGGAACTGTTTTGGTGCATCCAGGCCTCGTAGTCAATGGCGTCGATCATATCCCTGATCGCGGCTATGCCCTCGCCGCTGTCGCAGCGCCGGCCCACTGAGGCTATCCACTCGGTGAACTGACGCAGCCGAGCTAGGCTGGCTGCCGGCAGCAGCTGTTCAATGCCCAGTTCAGCGCAGGCATCAAACAAACTAAGATCGCGACCGGTGGCATAGTTGCCGAGGGCCTCCAGCGTTGATGAGCCAATCTTGCGCCGGGGTACGTTGACGATACGCAAAAAGGCATTGTCGTCGTCGCGGTTAATCAGCAACCGCAGGTAGGCCATAATATCTTTAATTTCGCTGCGCGAGAAAAACGAGGTACCGCCGCTGATATGGTATGGAATTTGGTGAGACTGTAATTTCAATTCCAACATGCGGGACTGGTGGTTGCCACGGTACAGCACCGCAAAATCGGAAAAGCTGATCTGCCCACGTAGTCGCCGGTCGAGGATTTCGGTGGCGATGCGCTCGCACTCGGCGTCTTCACTACTGCAGCGCACTACGCGAATAGGGTCGCCGTAACCGAGTTCACTCCACAACGCTTTTTCAAATACATGGGGGTTGTGATCAATAACCTGGTTAGCCGCCTTTAGAATACGCGCGGTGGAGCGGTAGTTTTGCTCCAACTTAATGACTTCGAGCTGTGGGTAGTCGGTCTGCAGCTGTGCTAGGTTCTCTGGCCGTGCGCCTCTCCAGGAATAAATCGACTGATCGTCATCTCCTACTACCGTTAGTCTGCCGCTGTCGCCAACTAAGAGCTGCACCAGCAGATATTGACTGGTGTTGGTGTCTTGGTACTCGTCTACTAGCAGGTATTGGGTTTTTCGCTGCCACTTTTCCAGCACCGCAGGAAACTGCTGAAACAATTGCACCGGCAGTAGAATAAGGTCGTCAAAATCCAGTGCATTATAGGCTTTGAGTGCGCGCTGGTAGCGGCTATAGGCCTTGGCGCTGAGTTCTTCGAGCGGGTCCTTAGCTCGGGACAGGGCCTGCTCTGGGCCGATCATATCGTTTTTCCAGTTGGAAATAGCGCTTTGAATATGGTCGGTATGGTCGCTGGCATTACTGTCGCTGCCACCTTGGTCAGACTGCTGCTGCAATAACAGGTCGCGGATCAGTGACTGGGCGTCCTGTTGATCGAAGATCGAAAAACCGCTCTTGTAACCCAAACTGCGATGCTCTTTGCGCAGTATATTGAGCCCTAGATTGTGAAAAGTTGACACCGTAAGGCCCCTGGCCGCTGGGCCTGACACCAGTTGCGACACCCGCTCTTTCATTTCTCGAGCAGCCTTGTTGGTGAAGGTCAGCGCGGCGATGCTCTTGCCTCGAATACCGCACTGCTCAATCAAATAGGCGATCTTTTGCGTAATAACACTGGTTTTACCACTGCCAGCCCCGGCTAAAACCAATAGCGGGCCGTCAATATAATGTACCGCTTTGCGCTGTCTGGGGTTTAATGTTGTCACGGGGTGGGCGCTGTCTGGGTTTGGGGCAGGTATTGTAGCAGCCGTTGCCGCCCTCGGTGTATTTATCGGCGGCGCGTTGACAAAAATTAGGAAAGCGCTAGAATATTCGTCAAAAGTCGACTATAACTGTTTGATACTGCTTCAAAAAATTGTATAAAAACGCTGAAGTCCAGGTCGGAATATGCCGCTGTAGTGGTAGCAAGAGTGGTAGCATAACACCGGCAAGCCGCAAGCTAGCTCTTTCTTGTCCGATAACAAACTATGCACCCATAGTCATTGCAGCTGTTTTAAATTGAGTTGTTTTAAAAGGTACGTCAATGTCTACGACCCTGTCGCGAATACTACTACTCAGCAATGAACTTGATGAGTATCGGCGTTTTGCAGAAATGATATCGTCGATAGAATCCTCTAGCTATCAGCTTCTGTGGTGTGAACAGCTCGACAACAGCCTCGATGAAATTTCCACCGGCAACTATGAAGCGGTGTTGCTAGACTGCCAGCACCAGTCTCAAGCGGCGCTGCAAATCTTGTCCGAAGCCCTTGACCGGGGCTGCGCCACCCCCATTATCGCCCTCACCGAACAGCTCGACAGCCCAGTAGCTACAGAAGCTATGCGCAAGGGCGCCTTCGACTATCTGGCCTCGGAAAATCTCGACAATTATGTATTAGAACGCTGCCTAGGGCGCGCTGCAGAAAAGCGTCATGTCGATAAAAAACTGTCACAGCTCAATCTCTATGACCCACTGACCGGAATTCCCAACCGGGTGCTGTTTCGTCAGGGCATGGAGCGGGCGGTCGAACAGGCAAAATTGCAGTGCAGCTTTTTGGCCTTATTGGTGATTAATTTAGACGGCTTCAAGAAAGTCAACGAAAGCTACGGCAGTGAATCTGGCGATCAGTTGGTGACTGCGATGGCGCAGCGACTAGGGCGCTGTGTGCGCAAAAGCGACAGTATTGCCCGTATTGGCGGCGACGAGTTTTCGCTGGTGCTGGACGACTGCCACGGCCCCGATGATCTGTCGCTGGTGGCAAAAAAGGTCATCGATGTATTGTGCGAACCGTTTACTGTGTCCGGTATCCCACTAATGATGAGCTGCAGTATCGGCATCGCCATATATCACGAGTCCGGAGATAACGTCGACGATATGCTGCGCAGCGCCAATATGGCGTTGGTCGAGGCCAAGTCGCAGCGCGGCAGTCAATTTCGTATCTACAATGAGAATACTAGCGCCGAGGTAATGAACCGCATTAATCTTGAGGCGGATTTGCGCCGAGCGCTGCGCCGTGGTGAGTTTGAAATGTATTACCAGCCCCGGGTTAACCTAGCAACGGGTGACGCAGTGGGAATGGAAGCGCTGATACGCTGGCGGCATCCGACCCGGGGTCTGGTTTCCCCGGCAGAATTTATTCCGGTGGCAGAAGAAAACGGTCTGATCATGCCTATCGGTTACTGGATTATTCAGCAGGCCTGCCAGGATATGCTGGAATTTGACCAGAGCAATAACAAGACCATGGATGTGGCGGTGAATTTGTCCTTTCGACAACTTCAAGACAAGATGTTTGTCGATACCGCCACCCGCATCATTGAGCAGAGCGGCATCGACGCCACGCGCTTGGAATTTGAACTGACCGAAACCGCAGTGATGTCGAGTTACCAGCAGACCCACGACGGTATGATGGCGCTCAGTAAGTTGGGAATTACCTTCTCCCTCGATGACTTTGGTACCGGCTTTTCGTCTTTTGCCCACATCCAACAACTGCCCATCTCTGCGCTGAAGGTTGATCGCAGTTTTATCAAAAATGTCACCAACAACCCTGACGATGCAGTCATCGTCAAGGCGATGATTAATTTGGCCCACAATCTGCGCCTGCAGGTAATTGCCGAGGGGGTTGAAACCTTAGAGCAGGTGCAGTTCTTATGGCACAACAACTGTGACCAAATTCAAGGTTATTACTTCAGCCCGGCGGTTCCCGCCAAAGACTTTTCCAGCCTTATCAACCGGCGCGCTCTGGCCGCTATTTAAATACATGCGATGGTGGCGAAGGATCATTGCTGTTAGTTGCGGTGTCTGTCTCGCTGCTACGGTGGTGTTATTGCGGTGCTGCGCTACAGTATTTCTCGGTCCAGTGCGCGATAGCCAATGGCCTCCAGCAGGTGCGAGTCCTCGATAGCAGTGGTCTGGGTCATATCGGCAATGGTGCGCGCCACCCGCAATATACGGTGATAGGCCCGGGGCGACAGCTTGAGTCGAGTGACAGCCGCCTCTAGCAGTTGCTGGCTGGTGTTGCTCAAACTGCACCAGTGTTCCAGTTCCTTGATCGTCAGGTTAGCGTTGGTTTTACGCTGCCGGTCGAGTTGCACCTGCCGCGCTAGTAACACCCGCTCGCGCACGGTAGCGGAGGGTTCGATGTCGATGCTGGGCTGGCGAATCGCAGATGCGGGCAAGCGACTAAGGGCGAGTTGCAGATCAATGCGGTCTAATAGCGGCCCCGATATTTTGTTGCGATAACGTCGAACGTTGTCTGCAGTGCAGCGACAAGCTCGGTTGCTGTCACCAAAATAACCACAGGGACAAGGGTTCATCGCTGCAACTAACTGAAAGTGCGCGGGGTAACGTACCTGTCCACTAGCCCTCGAAATCAAAATTTCACCCGACTCCAACGGTTCGCGCAACACCTCTAACACCTGACGTTGAAATTCGGGTAGCTCGTCGAGAAACAATACCCCGCGGTGGGCCAGTGAAATTTCTCCGGGTCTCGGTTGGCTGCCGCCGCCAACTAGCGCTACCGCTGAGGCGGTATGGTGCGGGTTGCGAAAAGGGCGTCGGTACACAAGCGGCTGCCCAACTTGTTTACTGGCCGAAAAAATCACCGCCACCTCGAGCATTTCGGCGCGGCTAAGAGCGGGTAAAATACCGGGTAGGCGGCTGGCTAACATGGTCTTGCCGGTGCCCGGAGGGCCGCATAAAAGTAGATTGTGGCCGCCACTAGCGGCGATTTCCAGCGCGCGTTTAGCTTGACCTTGGCCCCTCACATCGTTGAGGTCCGGATAGTTAAAACTGTTGGTTGGCACGGCCTCGGCGACGGCCACCGGCAGTGATTGGTGCCGATGTAAATGGGCACAGACCTGCAGTAGATGCTGGGCGATAAATACCCCGCTGTTGCCAGTTAGTGCCGCTTCGGCGCCGTTGGCGGTCGGTACGATTAAGCACCGTCCACTATCGGTACTGGCTAGTGCTGCGGACAGAGAGCCCCGAATTGGCCGTAGCTCTCCGGTTAGGGCCAGCTCCCCCAAAAACTCGAAGTTGCACAGCGCTTCGCTGGGAATTTGTCCCGCGGCGGCTAAAATACCCAGTGCTATGGCAAGATCAAAGCGGCCGCCCTCCTTGGGTAGGTCTGCCGGTGCCAAGTTAACGGTGATACGCCCGGCGGGGAACTCGAAATGGGAATTAATAATGGCGCTGCGAACCCGGTCTCTGCTCTCTTTTACCGCGGTCTCAGGCAATCCGAGAATATGGAACGCCGGCAAGCCATTGGACAAATGGGTTTCGACGGTAACCAGTGGCGCTTCAACCCCTGCGCTGGCCCGGGTAAATACCATGGCGAGTGACATAACAAATCCCTGTGCTGAAACCTAGCCGCCGACCGTGGCGAATAGTATGGTGATTAGCCTGTAGTGCAGGCTAGTTGCGCCGCCATAGGGTCAAGCAGTGCCCAGTGAAAGCCGCTACTGGGCGGCCTTTGGCTGTGGCGAAATGGGTCTGTCAATCTAACCCTTCGCGACGTCCTGCGGATCTGTTCTGCTAGGTTTTTTCGGCGTCATAAACGGTGTTGAAGTACAGTATGCCCCGGCGTTTAATCACCTTAACCCTAGTACCTGCACTGCAGTTCACAAATGCCGCTACAAGGTACTGATTGCTTTCAGTTTTTATGGTGGCGTGTACTATTGATTCAGTGTTGTCTGAACCCAGTTGGGTACAGCTTTGAATTTGTCCGGGTATCACTTCCAATGGTTCTCCGCTGCTGTTGGCGGCAACAATGGCGAAGGTGATGAGTATGGCGAGAATGGTAACTATTGCCCAAATAAATTTCATAATCGTTTATGTTGTCCCATAGTGTTTCAGTTGGCCAGTGACGACAACGGCGTGTTTTCACCAGCGGCTTAATAATGGTTGCCAGGATTACTTCGATAACAGCTACCGGGGGTTCAGTTACACTACACAGTAAACGCTTTATAGCTGGCTTCATTAAAGTGCAACTGGCAACGGCCGGGGAAATCAAACGGCGACTTTAAGCACTGACCTTAAACACAGGCCTTAGACGGGCAGCTCCGGCGACGAGCACCTGGTTCAGGTTTTGCTCACCATCGCTACGGTAAAAATCGCTGCGGCGCCGTTGTCGGCCAAAAAACTGTGCTGCAAAGTGAAGAAGCCGCCCTCCAGTCCAGCGCCATTGAAGGTGGTATAGTCTGGGCCAAAGTCTTTGAAATCTCTATCGTGAACGCCGCCGAAAGCCTGTACGAAATAGGCTTTTGTTGCTGCCATCTCGCCGGCGGGAAAGTCGACCCGGTTAATTCCTCCTATTCGTTCATACTATTGGCTCGCTAATAGCGTAACCGTGCTGCTGGGTACTGGCTGTTGGTGGCAGTGTTGCAAAAACCGCTGCAGCACCAGCAGCGTCGGCGATCGGTTTAATTGTAGTCGAGTTCAAAGTTGCTCGCTGCAACGTGTGGTCGAAAAGCTATTGCTGGTGCGCTATAACAAGTGCGGTTTATCAATAGCGACCGGCACACTAGCTAGGTGCACAAAAAAGCATGTTGCGCTTTGAATTCTCAGCCGGTAAAAATGTTAAAACCATCCCTAGCGTCGAAGACGAGGCCCGGTAAAATTCAGCATAACCGCATTGTTCGCGTCTTAGCGCAGTGTAACGCCTATTTTGAGCATCAAAAATTCGCGACCAAAAACCACCCGATAGACCAATCTCGGCGGTATCGTAGTCGCTGTGCCGACACGTGGGGCCAGATCATTTTGCCTGTTACATCGGTGCTCTCTCGGTATTCTTTCGGTACTCTCTCGGTACTTGTCTGGTACTGTCATCGTGCTCCAACAGTGCCCGCTTACCGAAAAATAGTTGCCGGTCCGGATCTTCTAAGACCGACGTCGCCACAGTGTTTAGTGCGCTTTCCAGCGGTTCCTCAAAATCTCGATGTTTGCCTGCCTCACCGTGAGTCGACACGCCGCGATAGCCATTGTTCGCTGTTTTGCCAGCTAGCGTCGCCGGCCTTTGAAGCGCCCACCGTGTCGGTCGATGGTGCCCTTGTTGAGCGGGACGTCATTAAGCCGGTATTACTAGGACAGTTGCTCTAACTGTGCCTCGAGCTGTTCCAGCTTCTCCCGGGTGCGGGCTAACACTGCTGATTGCGCGTCGAACTCCTCACGGCTTACCAGGTCTAGTTTGCTAAAGCTGCTCATCGCCAGGGCCCGCACATTTTTCTCCAGCTCGGCGCTGAGTGAACCACTGGGTAGCAACTCGCGAATTTGCTCGATAAAGGTTTCAACAGTTGATGACATGGGCTCTCCGGGGTGATTTTAATAGATTGTATTTTTTTTAGCGGGGCAAGGCTAGTAAAAGCTGCCACTGGGCGCGCCCCAAAAGAGTGCGTTCAGGGGTCTCGGTCGCCATCGGCAAACAGTGTCACAGCTCCTTGAAATACCCTAGAATGGCCTGCCGCCGCGCCGCGCCGACAATGTCGAATTTCTGGTGCGATTATTGCTCGGTTGTATTGATGCAACAACAGGCTGATTCAAAAATTATCACTGTAGGGTTCCAGCTGTCCGCAGTATTAGTGTGTAGTACCCGCTGAACAAAGGCCGGTGCGCAGATACAACATAGAGCACAGGTGTAAATTGTCACAAACAACACAGCCACAGCCGCTAAAGCCGCTACAGCAACCCGATTCCCAGCCCGGTTGGAAGGCGGGCCTGACGCTGGAGCTGGCCCAAAAGAACGGCCGCACGATATTGCAGTCGTCCCGACACTTCGGGCCGCTGCGGGTGCAGCGTCCTTTCTACCCGGAGGGCGGTATGTGTCATTTGTACCTGCTACACCCTCCTGGGGGTATGGTGGCGGGTGACTCCTTGGCAATAGCGGTAAACTTAGCGGCGACGGCGCAGTCTTTGATTACTACTCCGGCGGCGGGTAAGTTGTACCGAGTGGCCAACGGTTTGACTCAGTATCAGGGGGTGGCGGCCAACTTGGGCGAAGGTGCGCTGTTGGAGTGGCTGCCCCAAGAAACGATTATTTTTAATGGTGCGCAGGGCCAGCTGATCAATCGGTTTGAATTGGCTGGCAATGCCCAGCTAATCGGTTGGGACATTATCTGTCTCGGCCGGCGTGCCAGCGGCGAGCGTTTCACCAGTGGCCAGCTGCAACAAAGCATCGAAATTTACCGTCAGGGTCGTCCGCTGTTTATCGACCGGGTGCACTTTGTTGGCGGCGCCGAGTTATTAGATGCGCCCTGGGGAATGAACGGTGCAACGGTGAGTGGCACCTTATTTGCCACCTTGGGCGATGAGTCGCTGTCCTTGGATGCGCTGCGTGAGCAGTTGCCGGCGGGTAACAACTGGGGTCTTACCCGGCGCGGAGAAATTTTGCTGCTGCGCTATCTGGGAGATTCCTCCCAGGACTGCCGGCGGGGTTTCGAAGCCCTGTGGGGGCAACTGCGGCCGCTGTTACTAAAACGGGCACCCTTGCGACCGAGAATATGGAACACTTAGCGATAACGCCACTGGCGGGCTGACAACCACCACAATGGGCACCACATAGAACAATAAACAGATACCTAAAACGATTGAAACAGGTAACACTAATCAGCGCGCACAGGAACTGACCATGGAATTGAGCCCGAGAGACAAAGACAAACTGTTGATATTCACCGCCGCGCTATTGGCGGAACGGCGCAAGGCCAAAGGGCTGAAGCTCAACTATCCCGAGAGTGTGGCGCTAATTAGTGCGGAGATCATGGAGGGGGCCCGGGAGGGCAAGTCCGTCGCCGAGATGATGGCCTTTGGTCGCACTATTCTGAGCGCCGAGGATGTGATGGATGGCATCGCTGAAATGATCGACGAGGTACAGGTAGAGGCTACCTTCCCCGACGGCACCAAATTAGTCACTGTACACAACCCCATCGTATAGGAGCAGTTGATGATTCCAGGTGAAGTAGAGGTCCGTAGCGGCCATATCGAATTGAACAGTGGCCGCGAGACGATAACTATTACCGTCGCCAATAGCGGTGACCGACCTATTCAGGTGGGTTCCCACTACCATTTTTACGAGACCAACCCGGCGCTGCAATACGACCGCGAAAAAACTCGGGGCTTTCGCTTGAATATTGCCGCCGGTACCGCCGTGCGTTTTGAGCCGGGGCAGGAGCGCGATGTCGAACTGGTGGCGCTAGCGGGCAACAGGGTTGTCTATGGCCTGCGCGGCGAGATCATGGGCAAATTATAAGCACAGCAATCTAACATAACAGCAGCAAACAGGCTGTCGAGCACTACGGAGAACACCATGGTAACAATCGATCGCCGCGCCTATGCGGATATGTACGGTCCAACCACCGGCGACAGGGTGCGACTCGGTGATACTGCGCTGTGGATCGAGGTCGAAAAAGACTTCAGTGAATACGGTGAAGAAGTGAAATTTGGCGGCGGCAAGGTGATCCGCGACGGTATGGGTCAGGGCCAGCGCGGTACCGCTTTTACCCCGGATACGGTTATCACCAACGCGTTAATACTCGACCACTGGGGCATTGTTAAGGCCGATGTTGCGATTAAGGGTGGCCGCATCAGCGCCATCGGTAAGGCTGGCAACCCCGACATTCAGTCCAATGTTGATATCGAGATTGGGCCAGGCACCGAGATTATTGCCGGCGAGGGTCAGATATTAACCGCTGGCGGCGTTGACTCTCATATTCACTTTATCTGCCCGCAGCAAATCGAAGAGGCGCTGATGAGCGGCGTTACCACTATGCTCGGTGGAGGTACTGGTCCCGCTACCGGCACCAACGCGACCACCTGCACCCCTGGGCCTTGGCATTTAGGCAAGATGTTGCAGGCCGCTGAGGCCTTCCCGATGAATTTGGGTTTTATGGGTAAGGGCAACGCCAGTTTACCCGGTTCACTGGAGGAGCAATTGCGGGCCGGGGCCATGGGTCTGAAGTTGCATGAGGACTGGGGTACCACGCCGGCGTCAATCGACAATTGCCTAACAGTGGCAGAGAAGTACGACGTACAGGTGGCTATTCACACCGATACCCTCAACGAATCGGGTTTTGTCGAGGACACCCTGGCGGCCTTTAAGGGCCGCACGATTCACACCTACCACACCGAGGGCGCCGGCGGCGGCCACGCCCCGGATATTATCAAGGCCTGCGGCGAGATGAATGTGCTGCCCTCCTCCACCAACCCGACTAGGCCGTATACCATTAACACCGTCGACGAACATCTCGATATGTTGATGGTCTGTCACCATCTCGACCCCAATATTCCGGAAGATGTGGCATTTGCCGACTCCCGTATTCGCCGAGAGACTATCGCCGCGGAGGATATTTTGCACGACTTAGGCGCCTTTTCGATGATCGCCTCTGACTCTCAGGCGATGGGCCGGGTCGGTGAAGTGATCTGCCGCACCTGGCAGACCGCCCACAAGATGAAGGTACAGCGCGGTGCCCTAGCCGGAGATAGCAGCTATTCGGACAATACCCGGGCCAAACGCTACATTGCCAAGTACACCATTAACCCGGCTATCGCCCATGGCATCGACGGTGAAGTGGGGTCTATCGAAGTCGGCAAACTGGCAGACTTAGTGCTGTGGAAACCGATGTTCTTTGGTATCAAGCCCGCCATTATCATCAAGGGTGGGATGATTGCTGCGGCCCCGATGGGTGATCCCAATGCCTCTATCCCAACGCCGCAACCGGTGCACTACCGGCCCATGTTTGGAGCCTTTGGTGGCGCCATCGCCACTACTTCAGTAAATTTTGTCAGTCAGGCGGCGCTGCAGGCCGGTGTTGCCGATGCTCTGGGTTTGAAGAAACTGATGGTGGCCTGTTGCGGCAGTCGCGCCGTGACCAAGGCAGATATGATTCACAACCATTGGCGGCCAAAAATGGAGGTCGACCCGGAGACCTACGAGGTGCGGGCTGACGGCGAGTTGTTGACCTGCGAGCCAGCCACCGAGCTGCCGCTGACTCAGCGCTATACACTTTTTTAAGGCCCGCGCAGCGCCGGTGATTACAGACACTATTTAGGTACCCGTTATGTTGGAATGTTTTGAATTGGCCACTGATAAATGCACAGAGGCCAATTTTACCGTTGAACTGAATTTTGAACAGCGCAAAAAAAGCCGCTATAAAACAACCACCGATTGCGGTCTGGATCTGGGCTGGTTTTTGCCCCGGGGTCGGGTATTGCAAGCTGGCGACAGATTGGCCTGCAGCGATGGCAGCTCGGTGTTGGTGGCCTCGGCTCTAGAACAGGTGTCTGAGGTAGTCAGCGACGACCCCCACTTGTTGATGCGCGGCGCCTACCATTTAGGTAATCGCCATGTACCACTGCAGCTTGATCCAGGTCTGCTGCGCTATCAGCACGACCATGTGCTTGATCAGATGCTGCAGGGCCTAGGCTTGACCGTACTGTGCTGTCAGCGCCCCTTCCACCCAGAAAACGGTGCTTATCACGGTACCTCGGGACACGGCCACGATCATAACCACGACCACGACCACGACCACGACCACGATCACGATCACGATCACGATCACGATCATG
>JBLHLU010000041.1:0-18839 GCA_047623385.1 Paraglaciecola psychrophila | reverse complement strand
CCTCACTAAGGGCCCGAAATCTAACCTCACTGACCACAGTTTCGCTCACCATCTGCCCCTGGCCAGCACCGCTACCATGCCCTTCATAATACAGACAAACCGCCGTCATTACCCGATGCGTTGTTGCAGATAATGCCCGCAACATGTCCAGTGCCTGCTCCCGATCATTGGGTTTTCCTAGGATAACGCCGTTGAGTACCACACTGGTGTCCGCACCCAACACCGGTAGCGGCGGCAGTTGTTGTGCGGCCAGTAGTGCCCACCCGGCGCGGGCTTTGCCAACCGCCAGACGAGCAACATAATCCGAGGCCGCTTCAGCGGCCAGCGGTCGCTCATCGATAGCGCTGGGCAAGCGCGTAAAATCGATACCGGCCTGCGTTAACAGCTGGGCTCGACGAGGCGATTGAGAGGCTAAATACAGACGCGCTTTACCAGTGGCTGCTACCATAATAGAGTCGATCTCACGATGATTGAGGTATACCGGCGGGGCCAACGGTAATACGGCGCTCTAACGCACAAAATAGCTGCGCCGCAGTAGCCGTAGCAGCAGCGCCAATAGTGGCCACAACAATGCACTGATTAGTGCTGGCATCAGCAATAACAAACTCGAAGAGGAAGCCCCCGCCAGCGCCTGCACCCAATGACACAGCAGCTGATGCATACCGATAAATACAAAGATAACCGCGGCCTGTTGCAATGGCGTAAACATACGCATGCGCTGGTATAAATTTAGCACCAGATAAGCCAGCACCGCCAGCGCAAGCGCGTGCTCACCCAAGACACTGCCTTCGACGATATCTTGCACCAGCCCCAACAGCCAAGCCGAGCCAATCCCAATGCGCTCAGGCATAGCCATCATCCAGTACAGCACCACCATGGCGACAAACTCCGGCCGCCCCCATTGGGCCCATGGTGGCAGCGGCACTATACTCAGCCACAGAGCCACCACCAGTGTCAGCACTATCACCAGCAGTCCATTAGCGCTATTCACTCGCTGCGCTCCCGGTTGCTAAAGACCAACAACACATGGCGACTGCGATTGAGTGCCGCACTGGGAGACGCCTTGACCGTGGCAAAAGGTTGGCCGGGGTCAACCGTGACCTCGGTCACCACCGCCACCGGGTAACCCACCGGAAAGCGCTGCCCCAGACCAGAACTCACCAAAATATCACCGACCCGAATATCAGTAGAGGCAGCCACATGGCGCATCACTAATTCGTGCAACAAGCCGGTACCCTCGGCGATGCTGCGCACACCGTTGCGATTAATTTGCACCGGTAGCGCATGACTAGCATCGGTTATTAGTAGAGCCCGGCTGTAAAGTGGCCCGACCTCAATAATCTGACCCATTAAACCCAGTGCATCGATGACCGGCTGACCAATATAAAGTCCGTCGGAGGCGCCCTTGTTAATGACAATTTGGTGTTGCAGTGGATTGGGGGAAACGCTGATAAGCTCAGCCACCAACACACTATCATCGACTAAAGCGGAAGAATTGAGCAGCTCTCTAAGGCGCACATTGTCCGCCTCCAGAGAAACCAGCCGCTGTACCTTGCCCCTGAGCAACAAGGTTTCCGTACGCAGCTGGTCATTTTCTTCGAGTAGATGAATGCGCGACTGGGAACTGTCGCTGCTCCAGCGCAGCAACTGCGCCGGAGCATCAGCCATCCAGTAAAAAGGTACAGCTATCACCGAGGCCTTGGCCTCAAGCCGCTCCAGCCACTGGTAGCGCTGGCCAGCAAAAATCAGCAGCAAACTCAGCAGAATAAGCACCAACAAGCGGCTACCTATCGCGGGACCCTTTACAAAAAGTGTTTTAATGACAGCGCTCCCAGCAAAAGTGAGCACTCACTAGCGGGCAAAGCTCGACCCAATAGAACGGCTTTTTAGAACTGGCACGTTGCGAAGTGGCGACGTTGTAGCCAAAGATTTTCGATCGCAGCGGCGCTGCGATCAATGCGGTGAGAGAGTAGATCAAGCTGTGTTTTCCGTCGCAGGCAAGCATTCAACTTCAATAATACACTAACGCGACAGAGACCCGTCTTCAACAGGGCTATGGGGCATTTCTATTCACCCGACCCAGACTTGCACACCTAGACGGTAAGACTACTCGGTAGACAGCAAATCGAGACTGTGTCGGTCCATAATTTCTAATGCCTTGCCACCACCCCTAGCGACACAGGTCAGAGGCTCTTCGGCAACCAGTACCGGCAGACCCGTTTCATCGGAAATCAAACGATCAATATCGCGCAACATTGCACCGCCACCGGTTAATACGATACCGGTTTCGGCGATATCGGCGGCCAATTCTGGCGGCGCCTGCTCCAGAGCACGCTTTACCGACTGGACGATACCCATCAAGGGCTCATGCAGCGCCTCCAGAATTTCATCACTGTTAAGAGTAAAACTGCGCGGTACACCCTCTGCCAAATTACGTCCCCTGACATCGATCTCCCGCAATTCACTTTCACTATGGGCGCAGCCAATTTCTTGCTTAATCCGTTCCGCCGTAGCATCGCCGATTAAACTGCCGTATTTACGCCGCACATGAGAGACAATAGATTCATCGAAGCGATCGCCTCCCAGTCGTACCGAATCGGAGTAGACCACACCATTGAGAGAAATAATGGCTATTTCGGTAGTGCCTCCGCCAATATCTACCACCATTGACCCGGTTGCTTCGTCTACTGACAAACCTGCACCAATCGCCGCAGCCATCGGCTCTTCGATCAAGCGAACCTCCCTCGCGCCGGCACTTAGTGCTGACTCACGGATAGCTCGGCGCTCTACTTGAGTTGACTTGCAGGGCACGCAAATAAGCACCCGAGGTGAGGGGCGAATAAAGCTATTTTGATGGACCTTAGAAATAAAGTGTTGCAGCATTTTTTCAGTGACTTGGAAGTCGGCAATAACACCGTCTTTCATCGGCCGAATAGCAGTGATATTACCAGGCGTTCGGCCCAACATACGCTTAGCGTCGGTTCCGACAGCCTCAATCGTTTTTTGTCCGTTATGAACACGGATAGCAACTACCGAGGGTTCGTCCAGCACAATGCCTTCATCACGCACATAAATCAGCGTATTGGCAGTGCCCAGATCGATTGAAAGGTCACTGGAAAATAGACCTCGTATTTTTTTAAACATCGACGTGTTTCACCTTGCATTTAAGCCTGAGTTACAAACCCAAGAGCATTAAAGAGTAAAAAGGGGTATTCCGAGGTACAAAAGCATAGAAGTGGACCCAATTTACCACTCTATCAATCACAGGGATTCAGAGCAAGACGGAAATGTGGTAAGTTCATCGTTTATAACCACTTAAGCCTCACTGAGCTGCACAATTTAGCTAGCCATGACTATTTTTTCAGCGCCTAACACAGCTGTAGCTTTGCAGTATATTTGTAATGTAGCTATGGCGACATTTACTAACTCGGCCTAACTGCAACACTATCCTTGCAGTCGGGTAAAGAATGAGCTGACAATAGAGCGCAACAACACAGCCTAGCAAGACAGCCTAACAACACAACGTAACAAGGTAGTAAACGGAGTACAACCGAACCTACATTATACTCATCAGGTGCCCAGACAGGCACTGTAGAGCAGCGGCAGCTTAGATCGACTGCCCTTTATTTGCCGCAATGGAGCGTCGCATGTCAGTAGAAACGTCCGATATCGAAAAAATAGCCACCCTGGCAAGAATACGTATCGAAGAGAGTGAGATTCCCGAGGTAGTTGCTCGACTCAATGATATACTGAAAATGGTCGACAAAATGCAGGCTGTAGATACAAGCGCCGTAGAGCCTATGGCCAACCCACTCGATGCCAGCCAGCGCCTGCGCAGCGACCAGAGCGGCGAAATCGATAGCCGGGAGCGCTTCCAGGCGATCGCCCCAAGTGTTGAAGACGGCTTTTATCTGGTCCCCAAAGTCATTGAATAATGGGGCGGCGAATAGTGGACCATTGAATAAACCACGTATTGAGTAGCCGTTGCAACAACCGGTACTGACCGATCTGCCCCGGCGTATACCCATACCATCACAGGACGACATTTCCATGCACAGTAAATCCCTGACCGAATTACAACGCGGTCTGGCCGCCGGTGAATTTTCCAGTCGCGAGTTAACGCAACATTACCTGGATCGTATTCAGCAACTAGACGGCCACTATAACAGTTTCATCACGGTGACCGCGGAACGCGCCATGGCCCAGGCGACCGCAGCCGACAAAAGACTTCAACAAGGCCCTCAGCAGGCCCTATGCGGTATACCGTTGGCACACAAAGACATTTTTTGCACCGAGGATGTCAAGACCAGTTGCGGCTCAAAAATGCTGGACAATTTTATCCCGCCTTACAATGCCACGGTGATCGAGAAGTTTAACAGCGCCGGCGCCGTCAGTCTGGGCAAAACCAATATGGACGAGTTTGCCATGGGCTCCTCCAATGAGAGTAGCTACTACGGCGCAGTTAAAAACCCCTGGAATACTGACTGTGTACCCGGCGGCTCCTCCGGCGGCAGTGCCGCCGCTGTCGCCGCACAGCTGGCTCCGGCCACCACCGGCACCGACACCGGCGGATCGATCCGACAGCCCGCCGCCCTGTGCGGCATTACCGGTTTGAAACCCACCTATGGCAGAGTTTCACGCTACGGCATGATTGCCTTCGCCTCTAGTCTCGATCAGGGCGGCCCGATGACCCGCAGCGCCGAAGACGCCGCGCTTATCCTCAATGTTATGGCAGGCTTCGACCGCCGAGACTCTACTAGCCTGGACCGACCTGTGCCCGATTACAGCGCCTCACTGGAGCAGTCCATCGACGGCCTAAAAATCGGCCTGCCCCGGGAGTTTTTTGGCGAGGGCTTGGATTCAGAGATTGCTCAGACCGTGGCTGATGCGGTTAAAGAACTTGAGGCGCAGGGCGCCACAGTCACTGATATCTCACTGCCCAATACCGAATTGGCCGTGCCTTGCTATTATATTATCGCCCCTTCCGAGGCTTCAGCTAACCTTTCACGTTTTGACGGTGTCCGCTATGGCTACCGCTGCGAAGATCCGAAAGATTTGTTCGACATGTACACCCGCACCCGCCAAGAGGGCTTTGGCGAAGAGGTCAAGCGGCGTATATTGGTAGGTAGTTATGCCCTCTCCGCCGGCTTTTACGATGCTTATTACAAAAAAGCGCAGCAAATCAGGCGTTTGATAAAAAACGACTTTGTTGCGGCTTTTGAACAGGTCGATGTTATCCTCGGCCCAACAGTACCCAATCCGGCCTTTGCCCTGGGCGAGAAGAACAACGACCCAGTGTCTATGTATCTTGAAGACATTTACACCATTTCTACCAATTTGGCCGGACTGCCCGGCATCTCTATTCCAGCGGGCTTTGCCGCTGGCAAACCCGCCGGCCTGCAACTCATTGGCAATTATTTCTCCGAAGCCAAACTACTCAATATTGCCCACCGCTTTCAACTCGGTACCGACTGGCACCGACAGCGGCCCCCGCTGCCGGGTCAGCGCGCGGCGGAGGTTTAGATTATGAATTGGGAAACTGTTATAGGGCTGGAAGTTCACGTGCAGCTAGCCACCGCCAGCAAGATTTTTTCCGCCAGCAGCACCGCCTTTGGGGCCGCCCCCAACACCCAGGCCAACGCTGTTGACTTAGCCATGCCGGGCACCTTGCCCGTGCTCAATGAACAGGCCGTGCGCTACGCCATCATGTTCGGGCTAGCGATCGATGCCGACATTAATCGGCGCTCAATATTTGACCGCAAGAACTATTTTTATCCCGATTCACCCAAGGGTTATCAAACCACGCAGATGGACGAACCTATTGTAGGCGCCGGCAGTATTGATATCGTGCTTAATAACGGCGAGCAAAGAACCATTCGTATTCATCATGCCCACCTTGAAGAAGATGCTGGAAAGTCGGTACACGAGGGCCTCGGCGGCCTCAACAACCACTGTTCAGGCATCGACTTGAATCGTGCCGGCACACCGCTTATCGAAATCGTCTCAGAGCCGGATATGCGCAGTGCAGAAGAGGCGGTAGCCTTCGCTAAAAAACTCCACGCGATAGTCACCTCAATAGGTATTTCCGACGGCGAGATGTCCCAGGGCTCGATGCGCTTTGACGTCAACGTATCTGTCAGGCGCCGCGGCCAAAGTGAATTGGGTACCCGTACCGAAACCAAAAACCTGAACTCCTATAAGTTTATGGAAGAGGCCATCGCGCTGGAGGTTGAGCGGCAAATCGAACTTCTCGAAGAAGGTGGCACCATAAAACAAGAAACTCGGCTCTACAACGGCGACAGTAAGCTGTCCCGTTCGATGCGTAGTAAAGAGGAAGCCAACGACTACCGCTATTTTCCCTGCCCCGACCTACTTCCCGTTGAATTGGAGCAAAGCTATATTGACGCCATAGCAGCACAGCTGCCGGAGTTACCCGATGCGCGCCAGGCACGGTTCATCAGCAGCTATGAATTGTCCGCTTACGACGCCGACATACTCAGTGGCGACCGCTCAATGGCCAGCTATTTTGAAGCCGCCACAGCTATTTGTGGGAACCCAAAGTTAACCGCTAATTGGCTACTTGGCGAAATGTCGGCGCGACTTAACGCCGCCGAATGTCAACTGAAGTCGATTAGCGAGGCCCCCGTTAGCGCCGAGCAACTAGCCGGCTTAATAACCCGCATCAGCGACAACAGTATTTCCGGAAAAATAGCCAAACAGGTATTTGATGCCATGTGGCAAGGTCAAGGCAGCGCCGACGACATTATCGCCGCAAAGGGCTTAAAACAACTCTCAGACACCGGCGCCTTGAGTGCGATGGTCGACCAAGTGATTGCCGCCAACCCCGCCCAGGTCGACAATTACCGCAATGCCGACGCCGACAAACGCAAAAAAATGACCGGCTTTTTTGTTGGCAAAATAATGAAGGCCTCCAAGGGTCAAGCAAACCCCGGCTTGGTAAACACACTACTGATGGCAAAGCTGGGCGACTAGCGCTGATACAGCCGAGTAAATTCGCTAACTATTAACGGCGCGGTAACCGCGCGACAAGGGAACATCATGGCACTAAAGAAAGATAAGGCAAAAATACTCGACGAGGTGTGGACGCAGCAGCGCGTCAAAGACTTTTTGGAGATCAAAACGATAGCCGATGTCGAACCAGACTTTCATGTATTACTGAAGGCTTATCAGTCGATGCGACTGGAGAACTTCGAGGAATTTGTAGGCTTTTTTATCGCCGATGGCCGCGACATCAATGCCTTTGGCGCCGATGGCCAGACGGTGTTGTCGATACTGCTCGAACACCGAAACTCTACTGACTATCGTGCGATTATGGAAGCCAACGGCGCGCATTAAGACAAGCCAGCGGCGTTACACGTCGACCCGACCGCGACTAATGCGGTCGCGATTTTGCTGTTTGGTATTGTCACTCTTGCGCAGCAATACATAGACTGCACCGAGACCACCATGGTGTTGTTGAGCACTGCAATAGGCCTGCACCGCCGCCATTTCTGGCAGCCACTTGTTGACATAGCTTTTCATTAACGACGAGCCATCAGCGCCATGGTTGCCCTTGCCGTGCACAATAATTAACGAGCGCACGTCATATTCCAACGCCAAATGAATAAAGTCAAAAACCTCTTTGCGCGCCTTATCAACGGTCAAACGATGCAAGTCCAGCCGCGCGTCCTGGGGATATTTTCCCTGCTTTAACTTTCTAAACACCCCGTTTTGAACACCCGGACGCTTAAACTCCAACAAGAAGTAACCGTCTAATAGCTCCACATGATCAGCGGTTAAATAATTAGCATCGAGTAGCGGCTCGGCAGTAGCCGACTCACGGCGGGCACTGGACACCAATTCAGAGGGGCCATCGCGCTTTAACAGCTGCGTTTTCTTCTGTTTAATCGGCTTAATATCACCCATTTCTTGAAGAAAGAGGTTGCTGCCATCACTGCTGTTAGTCATCGGCGTTATTACGTTGCTGGTCGGCTAAAGTGTGTTAACCATACTTATCCGAGTGAGCCCAGTCAACGCCCACTTTACTTGGTCGCTAACGCAACAGGCGTCACCAGCAACCGCGGCAAACTGGCCAGCCACCACTGCGGTAGTCTAGGTTTACAAAGTGTGTAACAATTAGGCTGCTGACCTACCATCACCGCACCGGCTAACTCGTTGGTGAAACCTCAATGGATTATCTGGGTGACGACGTAATGGAATTATTGCATTCCTGCTGCGACAAAGCGCTACAGTATTATGGCGACTTGCTGCTAGCGGCGGAAAAAACGCTGCGCGAGGAGCTCTATCAAAAAGCCGAGGCCGGCAATAATAACCAAGAACAGCGAAGATACTTTGATGCCATGCAACAACTGCAGCGTCACAGCACCGTTATGCATGCAGTTTTCCGCCGAGAATTAGCCGATCACTACCAACACTTTGTTGATGGCAGTGATGTCGAAAACAGCCCAGAAGAGAAAATAGACGCTGCTAATTTATCACTGGTAAGGCGCGACAAGCTGGAGGATGAACTGGCTGTTTCAGTGATCGTATCACGCTCCAATAGCCGTAACTTAGAGCGATTATGGAAGCTGAACAGGCGCCTTGCGGCCCTGCGAGGCGGCCAAAGTGTTAGCGACGAGAGCAACCCTTTTGGCCCCGCACGAATATGCCATGCCATGCAGAGCGCCCTGGCAGAACTTAACTTCGAGAACAAGGTCCGCATTGTCGCCTACAAACACCTAGGTAAGATTTTTGTACTCAGTTTTAGCAAACTATTAGACACCCTCAATGAAAACTTGTGTGAGCAGGGCATTTTGCCTAACTTGCGCTTCACCGTCGGCAAGATAGGGCAAAGACAACAACGCGGTCAGCCCTCAAATCAGTCGGACAGCAGCCGCGCAAACAGCGAGGGCGTCGATGGCGTTAGCGATGCAAGAACCAGCGTCGTCCAGCAGCAGGCGCTATACAGTGCCATCGTAAACTTGCAACTACTGCAAGGCGCCAATCGCGACCAGAGCGCAGCCGGAGTCAGTTACTCAGGAGTTGCTATTGACGGTAGCGGCGCAGACGCCTTCTCACCGTTAGACTACGCCCTGGCACTGAGCGCAGTGCAGCAATCGACGGCTTTTCTAGCCGCTGCAAAGCGCAACAGCACACTGCAAGGTGCGGCTGTTGAGAGCAAGTTTTTTGGCCAACTAGCCCAGCAGGGTGACCCGAAATCACGGCATAAGATGGCTACCACCGATGCCAACATGGTAGACCTGGTGGGCATGATATTTCGCTATATGCTCGATGACCCCAACGTAAACGACGCGGTTAAGTCGACTCTGAGCCACTTGCACACGCCCTTTCTCAAGCTGGCGCTATTGGACGCCCAGTTTCTTGACAATCCTAAACACAGTGCCCGAGCGCTGCTCAATATCATGGCCGATCTAGGCGGGCGCTGGGTTAAGAGCGACAGCGATCGCCAGGTGCTACCCAAAATCAAAATGACGGTAGCGACTATTCTGCGGGACTTTATCGATGATGACAGCATGTTCGAGCCACTGCTCAACGAATTTATCAGCTTTAAAGAGAATCTTGAAAAACGTTCAAAGATGGTAGAGCGGCGCAATACCGAATCACAACAGGGCCAGGAACATCTGACAATAGCCAAACTGCGCGCCACTGAAGAACTTCGTAGGCGCCTAGCAGACGCCGGCATTGAGACAGCGGTGGCCGCCGTACTTGAAAAGCCCTGTGAAGCATTTTTATCTTATAGCCTGCTCCGCCACGGCGAAAAAACACCAATTTGGCAGTCGGCACTCGCAGTGGTGGACGCCATCATTGCAGCGGCAGCGCCCATATCTGGCAACGATGCTCAGCATCAGCTGTCCGCACACGAGGCTACCGCTTCGCAAGAGCTCGATGCCATGGGCACCGACCGAGCAGCGGCGGCAACACTGATGCTGGCGATGCGAGATGCCTGGCAACTGTCTCAGAGCCTGACCAAACAGCACCGCGCCAGAGAGCTTAAACCAACAGAGCCGACCCTGGCGACTATCACTGAGGAGAACCCTACCGAAGATCGTCCCGAAGACTGTTTCGAGAACCGCAGCGAAGCCGCAGCCGTGCCGAAGCCAATGCCTGTAGAACTCGAAAAAATGATGCTGCGCCTCAGCGATATCGCTTTTGGCACTTGGTTTGAGTTCAATGAGGGGGACGTTAGCTACCCGTTAAAACTGGCTTGGTACAGCAAGGTGAGCTCTAACTATATGTTTGTCGACAGCGGCGGCGTAAAACAACGACTCCAGACCCAGCTGGAAATTGCAAAGGGACTGATATTGGGCCAGATTTTTATTGCCGCCCCCAACAAAGAGTCCTTTATGGAGCGGGCCTTGGCAACGGTACTCAACTCGCTTAAGCGCCCGTCATAGTTGCGCTCAGCACTCTTTAGCCTAAATAACGCCGCACTCACACTAACCCGCTATCGAGCCTAGTGATTGCAGCGCACTGTCACACAGCGCCTGCTAGAACGGCGGGTTTTTGCGAATGTCGATGATAGACTGCTCTAATTCAGCATAGACACTGGCAACATTAACCTGCAAACCCACCTGCGCTCGGCGAGAAATTTGGGTTGTGGGGAAAATAACATCCCGGTCGAAGCCGAGCAATTGCAGTGAGCGAGAGCGACCCAAACGATCCACATAAATTACCCATTTAAGACTGTACTGAGACTGCAGCAAAGTGCCTAGCACAACACCCATTGCCTGCAGCGACCGCACGTCTTCAGGACCGACGATCTTATCGTCCAGCAGTCGCTGCATTACCGCGAAATCGTTGCCTTTTTGACCGTTGAGTTGGCGCCCAAAATGGCGCCCAGCCAAATCATCAATAGCGGCTATCTGATTCTTGAAATAGAGCCTATCCGTTGGCGATATCGCTTCGGTACGGCCCTCATTAGCCATCAGCGATGCTGGCAGCAACACCAGCAGCAACCCCATAACGACCATTTTCATTGTGTTCATAAACTCGTCCTCCGAGCAAAACCATTGCCTACAAGGGCATTAGCACAGTGTAATGCAATTAAGAACAGTAACAAACGGGCATTCTCACTATATATTGGCCGATTTATGCCAATCTCCCTTGAGCTTAGGGTTGCCCATCAGTACCATGGCGCATCGCTTAACCAAGCGAATGAATCTGGAGAATTAAATGATTACTGGCAGTATGGTTGCGTTAGTAACGCCAATGACAAACAGCGGTGATATTGACTGGCCGGCGCTAAAAACGCTGGTTGACTTCCACCTACAGGAGGGCACTCATGCCATCGTGGCAGTGGGGACTACCGGCGAGTCGGCAACGCTGTCGGTTAGCGAGCACTGCATGGTGATCAAACACGTGGTAGACCAGACCAATGGCCAGATTCAGGTGGTAGCCGGGACCGGTGCCAATAGCCCTAGGGAGGCCATCGAGCTGACTGAGGCGGCCCGAGTAGCTGGGGTCGATGCCTGCCTACTGGTATGCCCCTATTACAACAAACCGACCCAAGAAGGGCTCTATCAGTTCCACAAACTTATTGCTGGCGCGGTGGCGATTCCGCAAATTCTATACAATGTTCCAGGGCGCACAGCCTGTGATATGAGCAACGACACGGTCGACCGGCTAGCCGACGTAGACGGTATTATTGGTATTAAAGATGCCACCGGTGACCTGACTCGGGGCCGGGAACTTATCACTCGTTGCCAAGACCGCATCACCATCTATTCTGGCGACGACCCCACCGCCGCGCAGTTGATGCTGGCCGGAGCCAAGGGCAACATATCAGTGACCGCCAATATTGCACCGCGGTTGATGGCGCAACTCTGTGAGGCAGCACTTAAAGGTGATACTGCCACCGTCGAGACCTTAAACGAGCAATTGCTGCCATTGCACGAAAATCTGTTTTTGGAGTCCAACCCGATACCGGTGAAGTGGGCACTGCAACAGATGGGCACTATTGGCCCGGGCATACGCTTGCCACTGACACCTTTTAGCAGCGGCCACCACCAAACGCTGAGGCAGGCAATGCAACAGTCCGGCATCCTGAGTTAATTCAGAGCATGGTCTACCCAACATTCAAATTGATTATTTCTTGCGGAACCTTTGATGAACAGATCACTACACACAATGTCCCCGTCGACCTGGCTTAAAGCTATCCTCGCCCTGGCGATCATTCCAAATTTGGCCGGCTGCAGTTGGCTATTTGGCGACCAGGGCACTTTCCGCGATCGCGGCGATGACTACCGCCGCGCCGTCGTTGAGAAGAAACTAGAACTACCCTCCGGGGTTAGCGCCGATGCAATATACGACAGTTATGCGATACCACCTATTGCAGATAATACCACTTTGACTGAGCGTTTCGAGGTTCCCGGGCCAGAGCCACTGTCTGAGGATTTAGGGCGTGAAAGTGTGCGTATCAATAAGCTGGGAGAAGATCGCTGGATTCTGGTCAACGGTGCCCCGGGGCAGGTCTGGCCTCGGCTGCGCAATTTTATTACGCTCAACAACTTAACCTTGCAACGGGTCGACGCGGCCAAGGGCTTACTCGAGACCGGTTGGATCACCCCGGCTATCGACGGTGCGCTGCGAGAGCGCTACCAACTGCGTATCGAGCAAGGGGTGCAACGCGACACTACTGAAGTCTATGTATTGCAAGCCAGCCTAGCAGCCGGACTTGAACAATGGCCCAATCAGTCCAGCGACAAACAGCGGGAGACTCTGTTGAGTGATGAGCTCGCACAATTTCTGGCCAACAGTCCTGCGGCGGCGGTATCGATGCTGGCGCAGCAGACTATAGACTCATCAGGCAGGGTGACGATTGAGGAGTACACTCGTACTCGGCCCTATATTAAACTGCAACTGCCCTTCTCCCGGGCCTGGGCTTCACTGCGCCGGGCGCTGGATAAGGCCGGCTATAAGATTGACGACCTCGATCGCAGCGAGCGCCTGTTCTATGTCCACTACTCTGAGGAACAAGCGAGTGGTGAAGAGCCCGGCTTTTTTGCCTCACTATTTGGCGGCAAGGATGAAACCCGCGCCGATGCCGTCGCTTACCTAGTCAAAGTGACAGAACCCGACAGCGAATCAGTAGAGATAACCATAGAGGCGGTAGAGCCTGGCGCCGTCGGTGCGATGGAACCGAAAACCTTGCTCAAACTGATCAAACGGCATATTTCCTAGTACCGGTGGCACTTCAATTCGCCTCCTTGGGCAGTGGTAGCAAGGGCAATGCTACCCTAGTCAAATCGGACAACTGTCTGCTACTAGTCGACTGTGGTTTTACCATTAAAGAGACCGAGCGGCGGTTGGCTGTGCTTGGCCACCAACCCGGAGATATATCCGCGGTACTGGTAACCCACGAGCACAGTGATCACAGCAAAGGGGTCGGCCCGCTGGCCAGAAAATACCGGCTGCCGGTCTACTTAACCCACGGCACCAGCCAGTATAACGGTTTTAAGAAGTTACCCGACCCGGTGCTAATCAATTGCCATCGCCGGTTCACTATCGAAGACATCGAGATTGTGCCGGTAGCCGTACCCCACGATGCTAGAGAGCCCTGTCAGTTTGTCTTTCACCACGGCGGCAAACAACTCGGCATACTAACCGACTTGGGTAGTATTACCCCCTTTGTTATCGATTGTTATCAGCATTGCGATGCGCTGATGCTAGAGTGCAATCACGACCCAAGAATGCTCGCAATGGGCCCCTACCCACCGCAGTTGAAGCTCAGAGTGGGAGGACAATGGGGGCATTTGAGCAACCAGCAAGCCGCCAATTTACTGCGCAGCATCGAACTCGATCCACTGCAGCATTTGGTGATTTCCCATATCAGCGAACAGAACAATACCGAACAACTAGCCAGAGAAGCTATCGACGATATCTATAAACGCAGCGAAACGCTGATCCTCGCGGATCAGCAGGCTGGGGTCAACTGGCTGGAGCTTTGCTGAGCCCAGGCTAGCCATCGATAAGCGCGTATTCATCGCGTAATAAGTCGATGATTTCTTGGCGCGGATGCGGCGAGACCGCCAGTGATTTACCAGTGATTTTCTCAGCGATTTCCCGATAGGTCTTCGACACTGCCATAATCATCCACTCAGGCAATTCATTATCACGGGCCAGCGCCGAGCGCTCCTCCATCCTATTACTGTCAATCAAGATATCGCTATCGGAAAAACGAGCCAGTAACATCTGCCGGAAACCCTCTTTCGAATTTTCAACAATCTTGCCCTCGGCATAGGCGGCACCGTCCCATATACGCGAAGAGTCAGGGGTGCCAACCTCATCCATATAAATCAGCTTTTCAACACCGACACGGTCTCGGACATAACCAAATTCAAATTTGGTATCAACAAAAACCTGACCTAACTGCTTCAGCTCGCTACTGATTAAGGCAAATCCCTGCGCTAACAGCCGCTCGTAGCAATCGACATCACCGACACTGTTAAATTTAAACGCGGCCAGGTTTTCGATAATATCGGTGCGAGAAACATTGACGTCGTCAATCGCCGGCACGCCAGGTATACCCGCTAAAATACCCTTGGTCGAAGGGGTGATCATCAATCTCGGTAAACGCTGGTCGCGCTGCAGTTCATCCGGCAGTTTTATCCCGCAGAATTCGCGCTGGCCCTGTTGATAGGCGCGCCACATCGAACCGGTTATATACTGACGGGCAATCGCCTCGATCATCACCGGTCTGGCCTGCTGTACGATCCATACAAAGGGGTGAGGTATGTCGAGGATATGACTGTTGGCAAGACCCTGATCGCGAAATACTGCAAACCAATGGCTGGCAATAGCATTGAGAGCTGCGCCTTTGCCCGGCACCCCATCCATACCGCCCTCACCTCGCCAAATACATTCAAAAGCCGATATGCGGTCGCTTATAATCATTATTGCCAAGGGCGCATCAACGGCGACGTCGTAGTTTTTTTCGGTGATAAGGCGAGCACTATCGGCGGCAGTCAGCCAGTACACGCAGCGCACTTTGCCACTGTGTACCGGGCGCTCCGTACGAATAGGAAAATCATTATTTACGGCCAAAACAGCGTCGGCGAGACTCATGGTCAAGTACCCATTGGGAAGTAAAACAGAAAATTGGCTGCGGGACGGCAGTCCCAAATATGCAATGTTATTCTAGCAGATCTTTTTTGCCAACCACAGGCCAATAGCCGGTAACTAATAGCGAATACGACGGTTGCGCAGATCAAGGTCTTTAGAAAAGTAAATTTCCAACTCGGCGGTCAGCTGATAACTGGCGCTAAAACGCTGGTCCCGGGGAAACGCCACCTCCGGCACCACACTCAAGTAGAGCCAGTTCCGGTACAGCCGGTGCTGCCACTTACCACGCAGCCAGTAGTTACTGACCTGTGCCGACGGATTGCTATTGGCGCTGACACCGACTTGGTACTCAATAGCATTATTGCGGTCAAGTCGTCGATTGAGCGAGATCCCATGAACCCATTCCCAATTATTATCGCTATCGAGATATTGCCCGCCTAGAGAGAAATGTAATAGGCGATCGTTATCTAGCTTGCGGTATAGATCCAGCTCGGTTTCCAACCCCCAACTCTTCGAATCGTAATAAAAAAAGGTTTCTCGAATACGCGACGACCAGTGCTCAGCCCATTGTCCACGGCGGGTCAAACGCAGGCGCGCGTAGGGGTCAAGCGACGAACGCAACCGCACTCCGCCACCGAGCGACAATTTCCAATTATCAAGCAGTGCTTGCTCCACCGCCAGCCCCACCGCCGCCTCGCCGCTACTCTTGTCGAACAGTGCCGTACCGACTCCGAGATTTCGCTGTTTTTGCTCCAGCGAGTCAAAGTCGTCGGGGTCAGTATCAAAGATCAGTTTTACTTTTCGCTTGCTATTTGGCAGGTCGACCTTACCACTGAACCTGGCTTCGGAGCTTTGCTGCCCCGACTGACCCAAGCGCCCTGACAAGCGCAAACGCAGGTAACTTTCGTTCACCGCTAGTTCGTCAAAGCTGTCTCTGGCAATATAGCGATCGATACTGACAGCGGTATTTTGCACCGTTTTCGACAAATAAAATTGGGTCTCTTCGAGCCAACTCATACTCTCAACGAGCCAGTGGGTCACCGGTCCCAAAGCGCCAATGACGGATTGAGAACCCGGCTCCCGGTCAGACGTAGAGCCGGTAGCGGTGACGCCGGTCCTATTGCCAACCGCTGATACTCTGGCATGGGTGGCCGCACAATGACTGGCGCTTAAGCTGGCAAAACAATGATTAGCCACCGGCGACTGCGCCGACACATCGGTACACAACAGCACTGCGCCGACAATAATCAGATAGCGCACAAGATTATTCTCTTTCAAAGCCATAACATTCAGCACTTTTGGTGGCGATTATGTAGCCGGGACTCACAATACTGAGCTGCGGTATGGGCGCTCCGGCGCAGCACTCAATTGGGGTCAACTCGATAGCGCTGCGGTGCTGCGCCCTCGCTGTCAAAGTCGACGTAGTGAATACAATTGCGCCCAGCACTCTTGGACTGGTACACGCCGCGATCAGAGTATATTAATAGGTCTCTTACCACATCGCACTCCGGGGCTTCGACCGCAGTCAACAGTGGCTGCCAACAACAGACACCGAGAGACAAGGTAATCCGTACCTTAGCCGCGGGGCCATCCATATCGTACTCTTTGTCAATCGCTAGGGCCGCAACTTTGACCCGCAGGCGCTCGGCAATTTCCAATGCTAACTGCTGGCCACAGCTGGGTAGTATCAGGGCAAATTCTTCGCCACCGTAGCGGCATACATGATCTGTTTTCCGCAACAATTCGCGCATTAATTGTGCCACTAGGGCCAGCACCTTATCCCCCATGGGATGGCCATAGCTGTCGTTGACCTGCTTAAATTTATCCAAATCGACAAACAAGAGGCTCAGCGGATCACCATTGCGCGCCGACCGCGAAACCTCTTCATCGAGAGATTGATGAAAGGCACGACGATTTTTCACTTTGGTCAGCACATCAAACAAGCTCAACCGCTGCAGACGCTCCTGATTCACCACATTTTCCAAACAGGCGGCAGCGATTGAGGCGAGATGAGTGATAAAATCGGTAGATTTTTCTGGTGTGAAACGCTGATGACCGCGGGCCCCAAAGTGCAAGCTGCCCACTATCAGACCTTGACGAACCAGCGGCAACAGTGCTGCCGAACGAACCGCTCTGCCTTTAAATACAGGCAGCACGGCGAGGTCGGGAATCGTTACCAACTGCACACCTTCGGCGCTGTCATGCAGCGTTTCAATAGCACTGATACTACTGAAAAATTGCAGACCACGAGGCCTGACGTAATCTTCGGGCAGCAATTCTTGCAGCGTATGTTGCGGGTCATAGAGCCACAGCTCAGCCCAATCAAGCTGGAAGTAGGAGAGAGTATTAATAAGCAGTAAATCTAACAGCGACTGCAGATCAGCCAATTCCAGCATATTGAGTTCGAATTGCTGGTAACGGCGTAATGTGTATTCATTTTGTGCTGCTTTATTGAGCAATTCTTCAACGCTAAAAGGCGGAACTGAGTCCCCATGCTGAGCTGGACTTAGTGGTTTTTCGTGTTCTGATTTCAAACGGCCCACTGCTGTCCCCGTGCCAGAAATTTGCTAACTAAAAGCGACTAATATAGCGTTAATTGGTGCCGGCCACCAGCGCTATGGTTGCCGTTTAAAAACTCGCGCGCCGCCGCAGGTCACTGCGACAGTGCCGCCAGTAAGGCCTCAAGAGATTGCGCTCCATGGTCTTGGCTGCGCAGCAATTCTAACAATTGCTGCTGCGACCCAAAACGTGCATTGTCGAAATGGTGAGACCGGTAACAGTCCGGGACTGGGGCCGCCTGCAGAGCCTTGGCGCCGGGCTGCAGCAGTTGGGGGCCGGGTTGCGGCACCGGCACCGTAGGTAGCGGCTCGGCTGCGGGAATTTTAGCCACCTCAACCGGGTCCGCTGCAAACGAGGGGGTCGGTATCGACTGTTGCCGCAACCAGGGGTCGAACACCACTGCAAGCTCGCCCAGTGCCGCGTCGTCGCCGCATGTAATCAGTCGGCTGACCAGTCCCGCTAAATCAATCGGTAGCTCGCCGTGGCGTTGATGAAAGGCCTGAAAACTGTTGTCAAACAGTGTTTTTAGTGCCGTTGTATCAGCCTTTGACCGGCTGACCAAAGACAATAGCTGCTTATCAAGTTGCTTCGTTTCGTCATCAGGGCTACTACCATTGGCCGATCCTGACACTAACTGCACCGACTCTCTAACACCTTCAGCTTGGCCGCTTTGAACGTCGGAACCTTGGCGCTGGCTGAACTGACGTTGCCAGTAGGCGCTAAAAGATCGCGACACTGGCAGACTGTCAGTGCTATTCAACAAATCCTGCGCCAGCTGGGTAAATCGCCGGCAGCCCGGATCACGGTCACCGAGAGTCGCCACAGGACTTTGTGAGATCACTGCCGCGCGCATGCTCTCCTGCTGAGGGATCGCACCTAAATAGTGAATATCGGTGCCTATATATTTTTTCACCGCTGAATTGAAACGGTTAAAGACCTCTTTGCCCTGCTTACTATTGGCACACATGTTGACGACGACATGGTAATAAATAGCGCCGGGGCGCCGCGCCAGTAACTTAATCAGCGAAAAAGCATCGGTTAGCGACGTCGGTTCGGGGGTGATAACAATCAACGCGTGGCCCGAAGCGCTGACAAAATCCAGCGTTGTATCAGCAATGCCTGCAGCAGTATCAATCAGCAGGTAATCAAAGTTATGTTCTATTGTCGCCAGCTCACGGGTCAGCCGCATTTGCTGTCGA
>JBLHLU010000040.1:0-19049 GCA_047623385.1 Paraglaciecola psychrophila | reverse complement strand
GAAAAATATGCCGCTACAAAAAAAGGCAAATTGCAGCAGCGTTGGAATAACATAGTTGAGGTCGCGAACAAAAGCCACCAGTACCGCTAACAGGCAAACCAGCGGAATCATAAACAACAGCTGCACTGCCATCACCGCCAGAGAGCCCAGCCAATGCGCACTGATGCCGAAGCCCGACAGCAATAAAAACACCAGCAGCAGTGAAAATACCATGAGCTGTTTGATGCTGCACTGGGTCACAAAGACCAGCGGGAAGAATAATTTTGGGATGAACAGTTGCCCCATGAGATGCTGGCCGCCAACTAAGCTCATCGAACCTTGATTGACCACCTTGGCAAACCACAGCCAAGGTACTAGGCCGGTAAGCAAAAAGTAGACAAAATCCGAGCCGCCGCTTTTGAGCAGCAGCTCAAACACCAGGTAGTAACAGAGCATGTGAATAACCGGTTCGATGATCCACCAGCAATAGCTGAGATAATTAATAGCTGCTTCAGACTTGAGATTGAGTTTAGACTTTTCCCAAATAACAGCGAGTAGTTGATGTGATTCCATGGCTGCGTGTTGTCGGTTTGTGATTGGGTCCTAGGCAATTGCCGGCGGTATTTTTGCGGCCTTACTTTAGCAGAAATCGTCGTGGTGCTCCACGAAAACTATCAACGCTAGCGCCGCGCTGGGTACTAACAACAGCCATAGCTGGGCGCAAGGCACAACACTTTAGCGTGTTATACCTTCGGCGATATTGCCTGCGGGGCTTGTGGCGCGATGCTCCGCTATGGCTTAATCCAATCCTCAATAAGGGCGGCAGCAGGCGTAGGACATTTGAAAATACTCATTACCGGTGCCGGTGGCTTTGTTGGCCGCCATTTGGTGGCACATTTAGCCGCCAGTGGAGATGGTCATCAGGTGGTGGCGATCGTTCGCCGTCCGCTGGCTGATGCTAAGGTGATTGCCGATCTGACGCAATTTGAAGACTGGCCTGCGCTGCTGGCTGGAGTAGAGGTTGTGGTGCATCTTGCGGCGAGGGTTCACCAGCGCGATGTAAATGAGCGCGAGGCCTTCGAGCGCGATAATACCACCCTGGTCGAGACTATGGTTGAGGCGGCTATGGCGGCGGGAGTTGGCCGCTTTATTTTACTCAGTTCGATTAAAGCCGCGGCTCACGCCGATAATAGGGCTTTAGATGCCTCCGACGATGCCTACGGGCAATCCAAGGCCGCGGCGGAGCAACTGTTGTTTGAGCGCACCCACTCGAGCCCGATGGAGGTGGTGGTGATTAGGCCCCCGCTGGTCTATGGTCCCGGTGTCAAAGCGAACTTCCAGCGACTCACAGTGTTAGCCCGGCTTCCTATACCACTGCCGCTGGCGCGAATCGATAATCGCCGCGATATGGTTTCGGTGTTTAACTTGGTTGATTTGATTGGCTGCTGTATCGATCATCCCGCCGCCGCCAACCACCTATTCAGTGTGTCCGATGGCCTGCCCTATTCGCTGTCGCAACTGGTGGCGGCGCTAAGGCGGGCGCAGGGTAGGGCGCCGCGGTTGTTCTCGTTGCCGCCGCCGCTGTTGCGTGGAATGCTGCTGCTACTGGGTCGCAAAGCGATGATCGAGTCGCTGTTTGATGACTTGGCAGCCGACTGCAGTGATTGCGATCGGCTGTTAGATTGGCAGCCCCGCTATACTCTGCGGCAAACCTTAGCGGCCATGGTTGAGTCCAGTGATGTTATCCGATAACGCCCAGTTGCTGTTGATCAGCCTGCTGGCGAGCATTGTGCTGACTGGAATCTACCGGCAGCTGGCGTTGCGCTACGCCTGGCTGGCGCATGTCGACCATCGCAGCGCACATCACCGCGCTACCCCCCGCAGTGCAGGGATTATTATTATCTTTCTGGCGGTGGTCTATATTAGCTACCAAGTTGCAGCTGGTGCGATCAGCGGCTGGCAGTGTCTATGGTTGCTGCTACCGGCACTGATCGGCCTGGTTGGACTGATCGACGACGCTTGGTCGCTGTCAGCGGGACTGCGGCTGTTGTTTTATGGTCTGCTGGTAGGGGCTATGGTATTGGCCTTTGCGCCCTTGGCACCTCTGGATCTGGGCGTGTTTACCGTGCAGGCCGCGGTAGTGTTAGTACCCCTATACGTGCTGGTGATTTGCTGGTGGGTTAATTTGTTTAACTTTATGGACGGTATCAACGGTATAGCGGGTAGCCAGTTTTTGTTTGTGGTGCTGGCTGCGTTGGCCTTGCAGCCCTTAAATAGCTCACCGCAGCTGGAATTGGTGTTGGTTATCAGCGCCGCTACGGTAGGTTTTTTGTGCTGGAACTTACCTCGAGGCAGAGTATTTTTGGGCGATGCGGGCAGCACTTTCTTGGCGGCGAGCCTGGCCTGGTTCGCGCTGCACAGAATCGAGCAGGGCAGTTTCTCGCCCTTGCTGTGGTTAATCCTAGCGGCTTGTTTTATCACTGATGCCAGCTACACGCTAGCTGTCAGAATACTCAGCGATCAGTCCTGGACTCGTCCCCATGCCAGTCATGGCTATCAAATATTGGCTCGCCGCTGGCGCTCCCACAGTCAAGTGGTATTTGCGGTGGGGTTAGTTAACCTACTGTGGCTGCTACCCTTGGCCTGGCTGGCTAACAGCTATCCCGAATACGTATTAGCGCTGACCGCCGTCGCCTACGCGCCGCTGGTGGTTATTGTGGCGCGGTTGGGTGCGGGGCGGTCGGACTACCAGTCGGACGACTAAATGAGCGATAGTCGGTGGTTTTTATAACATAAATCGGGCATTATTAGCGTCTTTTCGAATCACTTGCTATACCTAGTAATGAGTTCATTTCGATCTTATGCCGCCAGCCACTGTTAGTGCCTTACTCAAAACCTTGTTGGTTTACTCACCGGACGAATATACCGAGACGGATGCCATGAGCACAGCACAGCAATTTCCCTGGTTCGGCGGCCTATGATCAAACAATTATTACCCGCTCCTTTACGGCAGTTACTGTTATTGCCGCGCTCCTGGAAGCAGGCTTCGTTGCTGCTGCTGGATTTGTGTATTATTCCCTTTTCGATCTGGCTGGCGGTGGTTATTCGCTGGGGTGGTATCGACTATGCGGTCGGTTTTGAAGACCTGCTGACAGCGGCGATTACCATGGTTTTCAGTGCCGCGGTATTTTTGCGCATTGGGCTGTACCGAGCCATTATTCGGTTTATGGGCCAACAGGCAATCATTACGGTGATTAAAGGGGTAACGCTGTCGGCTGTTATTCTGGCAATCGCGGCGTTTTTAACCCGCAGTAATATTCCCCGTTCCACTCCCTTTGTTTACTGGGGCGCTGCGCTGATCATGATTGGCGGCGCGCGGCTGGTGGTACGCACCTTTTATCACGGTATTTTGCGGCGCAGCGGCGATAAGATTGCCATTTATGGCGCTGGCTCCTCCGGCCGCCAATTGCTCAATGCACTGCTGCCGACAGGGAAATACTGTCCAGTCGTTTTTGTCGACGACAGCGCGGCCCACGTTGGCAGTGTCATTAATGGTGTCTCAGTTTACGCCTCCAGCCAGTTGCCCGAGCTAATAGAAGAGTTTTCTATCTCCTATGTGTTTTTGGCCATGCCCTCGGTCGATCATATGCGGCGCAAGGAAATTATTGACGAGTTGGCGGATATGCCAGTACACGTTAAGACGGTGCCGGAGTTTTATGATTTGATGTCTGGCAATGCCAACGTTGGCCAATTGCGGGATATCGAACTGGCCGACCTTTTGGGTCGAGACGCGATTCCTGCCGATCCAACACTTATCGATCAGTGCTTGCTGGACAAGGTGGTAATGGTGACTGGAGCTGGGGGCTCGATCGGCTCGGAGTTGTGCCGTCAAATCGTGCGCTGCAAGCCTAGGGAGTTGATTTTATTCGATAGCAGCGAGCATGCGCTGTACCAAATATCCCGTGAGCTGGAACGACTGATAACCCAAAACGGTTACGGTATCAAAATTATTCCGCTGTTGGGTACGGTGCAAAACGAGCGGCGCCTGCAGGCGATTTTTTCAGAATTCTCGGTTAAGACGGTCTACCACGCCGCCGCCTACAAACATGTGCCGATGGTCGAATACAACGTGGTGGAAGGGGTCTCTAACAATGTGTTTGGCACGCTGGCAGCGGGTCGCGCTGCGGTGGCGGCGGGGGTCGAAAATTTTGTGTTGATTTCGACTGACAAAGCGGTGCGCCCCACCAATGTGATGGGTGCCTCCAAGCGTATGGCCGAGTTGATATTGCAGGCTATGGCGCAGAAGTATGATGACACTCGATTCTGTATGGTTCGTTTTGGTAATGTACTGGGTTCCAGCGGTTCGGTAGTGCCACTGTTTCGCCAGCAGATTCAAAATGGCGGCCCAGTCACGGTGACCCACAAAGACATTATTCGCTATTTTATGACCATGGAAGAGGCGGCCCAACTGGTGCTTCAGGCTAGCTCTATGGGTCGTGGTGGCGACGTTTTTGTACTCGATATGGGTGAGCCAGTGAAAATAGAAGCCTTGGCGCGCCGGCTTATTCAGTTAATGGGCTGCGAGTTGAAAGATGAGGATCACCCTCGGGGTGATATAGAAATACACTTTACTGGGCTGCGCCCTGGTGAAAAACTCTACGAAGAGCTGTTGTTAGGCGACAACGTGACGGGTACCGGTCATCCTAAAATCATGCGTGCCGAAGAGGAGCGTCTGAGCGAGGAGGAGGTCGATAGCTTTACCGGCCAATTGCAACGGGCTTGCAACGAGCATGACTGCGACGCTATTCAGAGTATCTTACTGAATGCGGTTACCGGATTTGACGCCAAAGACGGTATTTCTGATGCCTTCTGGCTTCGCCAGTTGGAAAATGGCGGCGGTGCGCCAGGCCCTGAGCGCGATGCCAAGATCATCACCGGTCACTTTAAATAACGCCAAGTCGGCCCTTTTTCTTAGGCATTTTTGCCATAACATATCTGGTTTTTGCTGACGCTTATTAGTAAAATGCCGGCCAACAATAATAACGGCTGACCGGGGTTTTTTCTGTGCGCACCATTCAAATGCTACCATTGTTCGGCAGCGTAGCTGTTCGGGCTGTCCCCGGGGCACCGTGCAACCCCGCAGTGCCGCCGCGATGAAGGCTCCTGCAGTACCACAGCGTGGCGTCTTGAATATTTGTTTACTGGGCTATCGCAGCGCGCCCTATGGCGGCGGACAGGGCATTTATCTCAAATACCTCAGTAAGGCGCTGGTCGAGGCGGGCCACCGAGTCGATGTGATTTCGGGTCAGCCCTACCCTCACTTGGATGCCCGAGTGAGGCTGATAAAAATGCCCGGTATGAATCTGTTTGAAACCGGGCTGGGTTCTTTTCGCCTCCACCACCTGCGTTCTTTGACCAATATTCTGGAATGGACCGGCAAGTTGACGGGGGCCTTTGCCGAGCCCTATTGTTTTGGCCGGCGGGTGCTGAAACATTTGAGAAAAAACGGCAGGCACTACGATATTATTCATGATAATCAATGCCTTAGCTGGGGTATGTTACAGCTTCAGCAAGCTGGTTTCCCGCTGGTCACCACTATTCATCACCCTATTACCAGCGATTTGGAGATTGCTCTCAACGCCGCCAGTGACTGGAAAGAGCGGTTGCTGATACGCCGTTGGCACTCCTTTTTGACAATGCAAAAGCGAGTGGCGCAGCGCCTGCGCCATATTGTCACAGTGTCAGAGCGCTCGCGACGAGATATAGGTACGGCCTTCGAACTTGATGCAGGGGCTATTAGTCTGGTCTACAACGGTATCGATACCGAGGAATTTCGCCCACTCACTGACGTCACCCCTATCCCCTTTCGAATTATGGCTACCGCCTCCGCCGATGCCCCCCTTAAGGGGGTGCGTTATTTGTTGGCGGCGGTGGCACAGTTGCGGGATCAATTCCCGGAGTTAGAATTATTGATGGTGGGCCGCCCGCAACCCGGTGGCGACACCGAACAGCTCATTACTCAGTTGGGTATTACCGATCATATTCGTATTGTCAGTGGTATCACCACCGAACAGTTGGTCATTCACTACGCCGAGGCCCAGGTAGTAGTGGTGCCCTCGTTATATGAAGGCTTTGGCCTGCCCGCCGGAGAGGCTATGGCCTGCGGCGTTGCAGTGGTCGCGACCGACGGTGGCGCCCTACCTGAGGTGGTCGGTGAGGCCGGGCTGCAGGTGCCGGTGGCAGACAGCGATGCCATCGCCGCGGCAGTCGCGTCGCTGTTATTAAACCCGCAGCAGCGTGAACAGCTGGCTAGTGCCGGTCGCGCCCGTATTTTGGAACGTTTTTGCTGGCAGCGGGCCGCCGGCCAAATGACCGATTACTATCGGCAGACACTGGCGGGTTAAACCCCGCTGCGTACTTTTTAGGAGCTACAGCAGTAATGCAGACCGTTAATTTTAAGTACTTACCGCTACGGCCGGGGGATGTGGTGCTGGATCTGGGGTGTGGAGAGGGGCGTCATGTGATCGCCGCCTACCTAGAGCAAAATGTACAGGCAGTGGGGGTGGACTTGAGTCTCGCAGACTTGCAGACTAGCCGGGAAAAATTTAAGGCCTTTGCCGGGCCTTCACAAGCGGGCCGCAGTTTTGGCCTGTCCGCTGCCAATGCGCTGCAACTGCCCTTCGCCGATAATAGCTTCGACCGCATCATTTGTTCCGAGGTATTGGAACACATCCCCGACTACCGGGCAGCGCTGCTGGAGATCGCCCGTATTTTGAAACCGGGCGGGCTGTTTTGTGCCAGTGTACCGCGGGCCTGGCCGGAGAAAATTTGCTGGTATTTCAGCACTGCCTACCACAATGTTGAGGGCGGTCACCTGCGTATTTTCGAGGCCAAAGCGCTACGCAGCGAGATCGAAGAGCAGGGCTTTAGCTTTCAGCGTCGCCACTGGGCTCATGCGCTGCACTCGCCCTACTGGTGGATGAAATGTATCGCCTGGGACAATCAAGACCACAACTGGCTAATTAAACAGTACCATCGCTTTTTGGTCTGGGATTTAATGGATCGTCCCTGGTTGACCCGAGGTTTAGAGGCGCTACTCAACCCGTTAATGGGCAAGAGTGTGGTGCTGTATTTTCGCAAAGAGGTGCACCAATGAGTGGGATATTTCTTTCTAAGGGGCTGTATCCCGTTGATTTTTTTCAACCTACAGTCGACTTCATTGCGCGCTGTCAGCAGCCCGACGGCTCTATTCCCTGGTTTGAGGGCAGTTATGCCGATCCTTGGGACCATGTTGAAGCGGCGATGGCGCTGTCTATCGGCGGCGAGTGGGCGGCGGCTGAGCGGGCCTACCTGTGGTTGCAGAACACCCAGCTAGCCGACGGCAGTTGGTGGGCGGCCTACAAAGACGGTGATATTGACAACGGCGAGCGCCGCGAGACCAATTTTGTCGCCTATATTGCGACCGGGGTTTGGCATCATTATTTAGTTAGCGCCAACCTGGCATTCCTGCAATCACTGTGGCCAACGGTCAGTGCTGCAATCGAATTTGTACTGCAGTTGCAGTCTGAACACGGTGAAATACAGTGGGCAGTGGGAGCCGACGGCGCGGTCAAAGAAGACGCTCTTATCACCGGTTGTAGCTCTATCTATAAGAGTTTGGAGTGCGCTTGTAATATTGCAGTCACTTTGGATTACGACAACAGCCGCTGGCTGGACTGCCGCCAGCAGCTCGGAGAGGCACTGCGCGAGCGCCCGCACCGTTTCGACCGCAGTTGGGAGAGTAAAGAACGCTATTCGATGGATTGGTTCTACCCGGTATTGACTGGGGTGTTGAACAAAAGCCAGTCCCAGGCACGGCTGGCCGCGGGTTGGGATACCTTTGTCGAGGACCAGTTGGGCTGCCGCTGTGTTTCTGACGAACCTTGGGTAACCGTCGCCGAATCCTGTGAGTTGGTGATGGCGCTACTGGCGGCGGGGGATAAGGCCCGGGCAGTTACGGTGTATAGTTGGCTGCAGCAGTGGCGCTTAAATGACGGCTCGTATTGGACTGGGTATCAGTTTGTGCAGGATGTATTGTGGCCGGACGAAAAGCCGACCTGGACTGCCGGCGCGATTTTGCTAGCCGCCGACGCGATCACTGCCCACACCGGTGCTGCCGCGCTATTTACTTCGGTCACACTATTGTCTGCCGTTGATACTGATATCGCCGACAGCGCACAACGGGTCGAGATCGCCGATTAAATACGCCGCAGCAACCCCAGTGTATTGACCACCCCAATGCTTTCAAATAGCCCAGAGGCCAGTGCGAGTCGGTAGATAGTGATCGGCGCTTGGCCGCCTTCGGCGGGATCGGGGAACAGGTCGTGAATCGCCAGCACGCCGCCGAGAACAATGTGACCGGCCCAACTGCGGTAGTCCGCCAGCGCAGCTTCCATGCTGTGACCGCCGTCGATAAACACCATCGACAGCGGTGTTGCCCAGCCCCGCGCGGCCAAAGTCGAACCGGCGACAACGGGAATCACCGTATCCTCTAACTCGGCGTTGCGCATAGTGCGCCGAAACTCACGGAAGGTATCCATCAAGCCAGCGCTGGCATCAAACAGTTCGGCGTCGTGGTACTGCTCCCCCAGTTGATGTTCCTCGGAGCCACGGTGGTGATCCAAGGCGTACAATACGCCGCCACTGTGCTTGCAGGCTGTGCCGAGATAGACCGTAGACTTGCCGCAATAACTGCCGACTTCTAGTACCGGGCCCCGCTTTGCCATCGCCAAGGCCTGTTGGTATAGAGCCTGGGCCTCGTCGGTGGCGAGAAAACCCTTTACCTGTTCAATATCGAGGGGGAGATCGATGGTCATGCAGTACCTGCCTGTGAGTAGCTTTCAATGGCTATGGTCGCTGAGTGCAGCGACTGAGGGCGGCTATTCTAGCGATTGCCGGTGTCGCAATCAAACGCGTTGCCCAGTTATGCTATCATTCGGTTTTGTAACCTTTATAAGGATTATCGTCGTTTGATGAAATTGTCCATGCCCCGTTTTGATAAGTCTCAGATTCTGGTAGTCGGTGATGTGATGGTCGATCGCTACTGGCACGGTGCGGCCTCTCGTATATCTCCGGAGGCACCGGTGCCGGTGGTGAAAGTTGAACAGCGAGAAGACCGTCCCGGCGGCGCTGCCAATGTTGCCCTTAATATCGCTGCGCTCGGTGCCGGGGCCAGCCTCTGTGGCCTGGTGGGCGAGGACGAGGCGGCACAATCGCTGACCGCATCGATGGCGGCAGCCAATATCCGCTGCAATTTTCACTCGCTGGCGCAGGTGCCAACGATTACTAAGCTGCGCGTTATCAGTCGTCACCAGCAGCTGCTGCGGATGGATTTCGAAGAGCCCTTTCCGGCTTCGGCAGCAGCGGCAATGGTTGCTAGTGCGGCGCAGGAATTGGCCGGCGTTGGAGCTTTGATACTGTCCGACTACGACAAGGGCGCACTAGTAAATCCGCAGTTATTGATTGCCGCGGCAAAGCGGGCGGCGGTGCCGGTTTTGGTCGATCCCAAGGGAGCAGATTTTTCCCGCTACCGGGGCGCTACGCTGTTAACCCCAAATTTACTGGAGTTTGAGCAGGTGGCTGGGCCCTGTTCCAGTGAGCAGATGCTAGTGGAAAAGGGCCGCGCACTGATTCGCGCCCAGGATTTACAGGGTTTGCTGATAACCCGGGGCGAACAGGGCATGACTCTGTTGTGGGGTGATCAGCCGGCGCAACATTTTCCCGCTATGGCCAGAGAGGTCTTTGATGTGACCGGCGCCGGCGACACCGTTATTGCGACGCTGGCAGCGGCACTGGCAGCGGGCGAAGCACTACCAGAAGCGGTCGCCCTAGCTAGTCTAGCGGCGGGTTTGGTGGTGGCCAAACTCGGCACCGCCTCGATCAGTGCCCCGGAGTTGCGCCGCGCCATCAGTGCCGACAGCGGATTGCAGCAAGGTGCAGTATCGGTCGAGCAATTGCAGACTATTTTGCTGGAGGCTCGCGCCAATGGTGAGCGCACGGTGTTTACCAATGGCTGCTTTGACATTCTCCACGCCGGTCATGTCGGCTATTTAGAGCAGGCCAGAAAGCTGGGGGACCGTCTTATTGTCGCCGTCAACGGTGATCAGTCAGTGGTGCGGCTAAAGGGTCCGGGACGGCCTATCAATCCAGTGGATCGACGTATGACGGTGCTAGCGGGGTTGGAGTCAGTCGACTGGGTGGTGAGTTTCGATGGCGATACCCCGGAGGATTTGCTGGCGCAATTAAAGCCCGATGTACTGGTAAAGGGCGGGGACTATGCCAAAGAAGAGGTAGTTGGCTGGCAGATTGTCGAAGCCTACGGCGGCAGTGTGCAGGCGCTGTCCTTTTTCGATGATTGCTCGACCACTGCGATCGTCGCCAAGGTATTGGAAAAAAACAGCTGAGTGCAGTTGGGGCAGGTCGCAGTCAATCCTGAGTAGCGCCCTGAAATCGAGCCAGGCTGCGCTGGGCCGCCGCCACATTGGCGCGTAGATGGTCAGGGTTGATGGTGCCGACCACGGCGCTGCTGACTCCGGGCTGAGCGAAAATCAAGTCCATCGACTGCTGCACTGGGTCGGCGCCGGCAGCGGCTAAATGACCGCTAGCCAAGGCTTTTTTAACCAACAAACCGCGCCGATGTCGATAGCAAAAATCGATGACTGGCGCCTCATCTTGATAGCCCAGATTGTAGCTAGCCATCACTGCATCACCACACTGAGCCGCCGCCAGCCCACCGGCCACCGACTTGCTCGACATACCGTAAGCGCCGATAGTCCCCTCTTGTTTGAGCTGGGCCAGTGTTTGCATCACCTCCTCTTGCTCGATGATTTCTAGGTCGCGGCCATCGGAGTGCACCAGCACAATGTCGATATAGTCACAGTCCAGACGGGTAAGGCTGCGCTGTACACTGGCGCGCGTGTGTTTGGCGCTAAAATCAAAATGTGAATGCGCACCGTCGTATTCTTCCCCCACCTTGGAACAGATGACCCAGTGCTGGCGCTGGTTCTTGAGCAATTGGCCAAGGCGCTGTTCGCTGTGGCCGTAGGCAGGGGCGGTATCGATCAGGTTAATACCTAGCGAGCGAGCTTGATCGAGTAGCCCTCGGGCCGCCCTATCGTCGGGTATGTCAAAGCTCTGGGGGTATTTAACGCCGTGATTGCGACCCAGTTTAACCGTGCCCAGCCCCAGCGGGCTCAACATAATGCCGGTGTCGCCGAAGGGGCGCAGTGTCAGCGGTTCGATATCCATGGGCTGGTTTCCTTGGTCGGGCTAGCGACTAAACAGTGTTTCCCAGCAGGGGGTGGCGATAGCCGGTTTTGGCAGTTGCTGCAATGCCGTTGTCTGGTCGGGGTGTGGCGTGCCAGGATGTATATCGGCAGTCGTTAGTAGCGCGATGACTTCGTCGGCTAGGTGCGGTGACAAGGTCAGTTTGGTCGGCCAAGCGGCGATCACATGGTCACCGGCGGCGGCGGCAAAGGCTCGATCTGGCTTGACGATACCGCGCTGTTTTGGCTCGGCCCTGTCAATAGTGAGCGTAGCCCACTGGCAGTCGCCAAAGTCCAACCAGGTAAACAGCGTCGCCAATTCAGCCTTGGCTTTGGCGATTAGAACTTGGTCAGTACTACCCACCCCCTCGGTGGCGAGGTCACCGCCCAGATACCAGACCCATTGACCATCGTTGCAGCGATGGCTCGATACGGTCAGCCGTGGCGAGGGGTTGGCGCCCATGCAGTGGGCATAGAGCGGCAGATCCAGTGCGTGTTTAAGCAGCACTTGTTTTAGCGGTCGGCGCTGCATTGCCGGTTGCTTTTTATCAAGTCTGGCCAGCAGCTGTTGATTGCCCTCGCCGGCGGTGAAGACAAACTGTCGGGCAGCTATACGCAGCGCCGGACCAGTCGGCGGATTGATCGTCAAGTGGCTAACGGCGCCGTCCTCAGCACGCTGAAATTGGCTGTGTTGCCAGTCGATAGAAAATATACTGTCGGCGCAATTACTGGTCAGTTTGGCGATGACCGAGGGCACATCCAATACCAAGTCGACCAAATTGTAGAGATTGCCAGTGAATTGATCGCTGTCAAATACCGCGGGGCGGGCGTTGTCCGCGACTGCCTCAACTCGGCCCCGAGATAGTTTGCTGGCAAAAAATGAGCCGAGTCGCGAACCGATCGATTGCGTCGACCAAATATAAAAATTTTCACTGAGTACCGGCACGCCACTGAGGTCGACATCACCGCTGCCGTCCAGACACCGACGCCAATGATCGGGCATATCAGCAATAGCCTCGGAGGCGCCCGTTAAGATACCGCCCAAAGCGTACTTAATACCGCCGTGGATCATACCTTGGGAAGCGATGGACTGGCCGCCGCCAAGTTCGTCGCGCTCGAATAACAGGGCGCTATAGCCGGCCCGCTGCAGCCGGTTTAACAGCCACAGCCCAGCGACACCACCGCCGATGACGACAATGTCGGTAGTGATATCAGTGGTGTTAATGCCGGTCGCTGCTGTCTGGGTCATAAGGTCTAAGGCCTTTTTTTCGAGGTCAGCAGTATACCTTATTTTCTCTGAGTGAGTGGCGTAACTGGTCAGCTCAGCCGACAAACGCTATGCTTGCGCTAGCTGCTGTTGGCACACGCTGCTGTCACTGGTGGCTGTCCTAAGGCTAGGGCCGCAACCCTTGTCTAAACTCCCTGCTAAGCAACTGTGAAATCACCCCATGGCCCGTTGGATCTACACCCTCTGTTTTTATTTGCTGATGCCGCTAATTCTGCTGCGACTGGGCTATCGCGCGTTGCGCGCGCCGGCCTACGCGCGCCGCCTAGGAGAGCGTTTTGGCTTTGTCGGTGCAGGCCCCGGGGCCGGATGTCTGTGGGTTCACGCGGTGTCGGTAGGAGAGACCATCGCTGCCCAGGCGCTGGTAAAAACACTGCAACAGCGCTATCCGCAGCGCGCCATTGTGCTGACGACTACCACGCCTACCGGTTCAGAGCGGGTGCAGGCACTGTTTGCTGACAGCGTATCGCACTGTTACGCGCCCTACGATTTACCCGGTTCGGTACAGCGTTTTCTGGCCCGAATGCAGCCGGCGGCACTGATTATTATGGAAACCGAGCTGTGGCCTAATACCATTCACTACTGCGCGCAAGGCGGTGTTGCGGTACTGCTGGCCAACGCACGCCTATCAGCGAAATCAGCCCGGGGTTATCAGCGGTTCGCAGCACTGAGTCGGCCGATGGTGCAGCAATTGGATGCGGTGGCGGCACAATCGCCGATGGATGGCGAGCGCTTCGAGGCGCTGGGCTTAGCGCCGCAGCGATTGCAGGTAACCGGTAGCATCAAATTTGATATCAGCCTGCCGCCGGCGCTGCAGCGCAATGCCGAGCAACTACGCTCGACGCTGACCACGGCTGCGGCGCAGCGTTTGGTAGTGGTGGCGGCTAGCACCCATGAGGGCGAGGAGGCGATGTTACTGCAGGCGCTGGCGGGGTTTTCCGCTGCTGAGGTGTTGTTGATTTTAGTGCCCAGACACCCCGAGCGCTTTGAACGGGTGCTGGCACTATGTCAGCAACGTGGGTTGCAGACGGTGCGGCGTTCCAGTGGTGCGCCGGTCAATGCCGACACCCAAGTATGGGTGGGGGACACGATGGGTGAATTGCTATTATTTTGCGGCTGTGCCGATATCGTCTTTGTCGGCGGCTCGCTAGTGGTTCACGGCGGCCACAATTTATTGGAGCCGGCGGCTTGGGGCCGGGCGATAGTGACCGGCAGCAGCCTTTATAACTTTCTAAATATCAGTGACAAACTTACTGGCGCTGGTGCCCTGACGGTGGTCGAGGATGCCGATGAATTGTCAATGCAGCTCAGTGCGCTGATCAAGACGGGTGATCGGCGTCGCCAGATGGGCGCTGCAGCGCTGCAAGTGGTGGCTGAGAATCGCGGCGCGCTGGCGCAGTTGCTGGCGCTGGTCGAGACAGTGCTGCCGCCCTCTACATAGTCTCGTTTATTGGTTGCGCGGGTATTGTTCGATACCTTGGTCGGTAGCGATCAATAGTATATCGGCGGGGCGCATGGCAAAAATACCATTGCTCACTACCCCGGTAATATTGTTGATCTGCCGCTCGGTGCCCAGCGGGTCTGGGATCATAAAGTTGTACATATCGAGGATAATATTACCGTTGTCGGTCACCACCCCTTCTCGGTAGACCGGGTCGCCGCCGAGCTTGACCAATTCTCTAGCCACGTGGCTGCGAGCCATCGGAATCACCTCCACCGGTAGTGGGAAATTGCCCAGTTGCTCTACCAGCTTGCTTTGGTCGGCAATGCAGACAAACTCCCGGGCTACTGCGGCGACGATCTTTTCTCGAGTCAGTGCCGCGCCGCCGCCCTTGATCAGTGCCAGTTGGGGATTGGATTCGTCGGTGCCATCGACGTAAACGGTCACTTCGTCAACCGCGTTGAGTTCCAATACCAGCAAGCCGTTGCTGCGCAGTCGATCGGCGGAGGCCTCGGAACTGGCAACCGTGGCGTAGACCTGACCTTTGATCTCAGCTAAAAAATCGATGAAATAATTGGCCGTCGAGCCGGTGCCAATACCGATAACACTGTCGGCATAGAGTTTGGGCTTGATATAGTCGAGGGCGGCTCGGGCCACGGCTTGTTTGAGTTCGTCTTGGGTCATTTCACGGAATCCTAAGCGGGAAGAGGTGAGTCTGAAAACCGCTATTATAGGTGGGATAGGGGATCGGTGAAACAGCGATTGCCGAGGATCAGGGTTTAGTCATTGCATAATTAGTGCAATCGGCAGCTGTAATTTCTCAGTCTAGGTATTACCATGCGCGCTACCGTAACATTGCACTGAGACGCCTGCCCATGCCGCACCGCTATATTAAAGAAATTCTTGCAGCCCGAGTCTATGATGTTGCCATAGAAACCCCCATCGACCCGGCCCCGCAATCTTCCCGGCGCTACAACAACAACATATTGTTGAAGCGGGAGGACTTGCAACCGGTTTTTTCTTTTAAAATCCGTGGGGCTTACAACAAGATGATCCATCTTAGCGAGGCGGAGCTGGCCCGAGGTGTGGTTACCGCCTCCGCCGGCAATCACGCTCAGGGCGTGGCGATGGCGGCGACTAAATTGGGCGTTAAAGCCACTATTGTAATGCCCAAAACGACGCCGCAAATTAAAGTCGATGGCGTGCGCAATCGCGGTGCCAAAATCATTTTGCACGGCGATACCTACGACGAGGCAGCGGTTTATGCGCAGCAGCTGGTGGAAAAGAAGGGCTTGGTCTACGTGCATCCCTACGATGATCCCCATGTCATCGCCGGTCAGGGCACCATTGGTATGGAAATTTTGCGCCAAATTAGCGGCCCGTTGGACGCAGTTTTTGTGCCGGTGGGTGGCGGTGGTCTGTTGGCCGGGGTCTCTGCTTATATCAAGTATGTGCGTCCCGAAGTAAAAGTCATTGCGGTGGAACCAGAGGACGCTGCCTGTCTCAAAGCAGCGATCGATAAAGGACGGCGGGTGACGCTGCCGCAGGTGGGGATTTTTGCCGATGGGGTGGCGGTGGCAACCATTGGCAAGGAGACATTTCGGGTGATCCGCGAGACCACTGATGACTTTGTCACCGTCAACACTGACGAAATTTGTGCTGCGATAAAAGATATTTTCGACGATACCCGTTCGATTGCCGAGCCCGCCGGCGCGCTGGCACTAGCGGGATTGAAAAAATATGTAGCCGAACATGGCCTTGAGGGCAAGACGCTAGTGGCCATCGACAGCGGGGCCAATACTAACTTTGATCGGCTGCGCTATATCTCCGAGCGCACCGAAATCGGCGAAAAGCGCGAGGCCATTTTCAGTTGTATTATACCTGAGCGCCCCGGCAGTTTTAAAAAGTTCTGTTCGGTGTTGGGCAAGCGCAGCATCACCGAATTTAATTATCGCTACGCAGACAGCCGCCAAGCACGAATTTTTGTGGGTGTGCAGGTAACCGCCGACAGCAGCGACCGGCAGGAGCTGATTGCTGACCTGGAGGCGAAACAGTATCCGGTGGTAGACCTCAGTGATAACGAGATGGCCAGACTGCATATTCGCCATATGGTAGGTGGTCATGCTCCTGCGGAAATTCAACAGGAATTGCTCTACCGCTTTGAATTTCCCGAGCGGCCCGGCGCGCTGTTACAGTTTTTGTCACAGTTGGGTCACAAGTGGAATATATCGATGTTTCACTACCGCAACCACGGCTCTGCGTTTGGTCGAGTATTGCTGGGGGTGCAGGCGAGTAAACAGGAGCGCGGGGCTTTGAAAGCCTCTTTTGACGAGTTGCAATACAGCTATATTGAAGAGACTGATAACCCGGCCTACCAAATGTTTCTCGGCGGTGCCTGAGCCGTCGAGGTCAGATGGTGACTACGGATACGGTCGCCGCTGGGAGCCCACCACGCAATAGCAGCCACTTTGCAGCGTTGATAGAGACCCGCAGGATTAGGTTTTGAGGTGACAGTAGCCAAGGTGGGTGCTGGAGATTATTGTCATATTTGCAATAATTGACGGTGACCACGCTATTGCTGCTCAGCACCGTAGTGACTGCGCTAGCACCGGTGCTACTGAGCGAAGACGATAAATTCACCGTCGGTGGCTACCGCAGACAGCCCGATGTCCCAGGGCTCCCGAGGTAGCTGAGCGACCTCCTGAAGGCGGTGGGCCAGTCCCACCAACCGCGAACCGCCAGCGCCAGGCTTTGCTAATTTTTGAAAGCTGCGATCGTAAAAACCGCCGCCCATACCCATTCGCCCGCCGAACCGATCGAAGCCCACCAGCGGTAGCAATACGGTATTAATGCTCCAGCCTTTTCGCAGGCGGCCACCTTTGACCGGCTCGCCAATACCGTAGCGATTAGCGGTTAGTGTTTGTCCACTGTGGTAGCGGGCAAAACGCAGCGTTCCGCCAGGCATAACCAGGGGTAAATAGCACTGGCGTGCACATTTTCGCAAGCGCTTAATCAACGGCTGTGGGTCGATCTCACCGTCGCTGGCGCGGTAGGCTGCAAAACTACCGCGGCGCAGCAATAGACCGCTGGCGGCTACGCTGCGATCCAGCCTGAGGGCGGCGCACCGCTGCTGAGCGCTCGACAGCGCGCGTCGCCGGCTTCTTAGTTGGCGACGCAACTGCCGTTTGTGTTCATTGGCTGGTTGTTTTGCTGCCAGCGGATCTATAGCGATGGTGGCGCGTGAGTCCGGCAATGTTTGTTAATCCGTTAGGGGATAAATTTTATCGGTCTGAAGAGTATAATCGTTGTTCGAGATGCAAATCGCGGGTTGTGGTGAAAAAAGCGCCTCGGCTTTGCATAATAACAATGACGGGTGCTGTTGAAATAAAGCTGACTGATGGATTGAATGGGCCGATGATTGGCCGAATAGAAGAACCCCCCGGGAGTACCGCTGTCAGTGGTCCTTGAACCCAACGGGTTCAAAGTGGTGGTTCCCGCCAATTATCGGGCTTCCCGCAGAACGGGCATGCACGCCAAAAAGGCTGGGATCCGCCGGGGTATTGCGCATCGGCTCAGGGACGTTACTGTCTGGCAAATACCGCAGGGAGCGAAGGTGATTATAACCCAGTGACAGCGGAATGCTAAGGCTGATTTTGTTAATCTTGCTTTGATTGTTGCAGCGGCGGTGCGGCGGTGCGGCGCTGGCTAAAAGCGGGTGTTATTTAGCCAATTTCCATCTGGCTGTAGCGATGGAGGGCATTGTCCAGTTTGTCGTTGAGTCCTTTTAGCTGAGCACCACCGAGCACGGGCTCGCTTTTAGTAGCAGGCTCAATGCCGCCATTTTGCAATAGTTCATTGCTGATATTAAGGGCCGCCATAACAGCGATACGCTCTAGTCCAATCACTTTGCCACTGGCGCGTATCTCTCTCATTTGTTGATTGAGATAGTTGGCTGATTCTCGCAGCGCAGCCTGTTGACCCTCGGGGCAGGCGACTTGGTACTCTTTATCCAACAGCGTTACGATGACGGTGTCATTACTCACGGTTCTTGCTCCAAGGTTTTTAGTCTGACAATCATCGATTCAACCCTCGATCGAGCAAGATCCGTTTTCTCCACCAATTGCTCTCGCTCCCGCACCCAGTCAGAAGCGCTGGCCTTGAGTCGGCGATTTTCATCGTCGAGCTGGCCGCACAATTCAATGAGGTCATCGATTTTGCGCGTTAGCGCTTTTAACTGGGGGTCTGCCATAGGTCTGTCAATGTCGTCCAAATCATTGTTAATATAGTTCTCTCTGGGCGGTGGGTCAATGTCGTAAATGCCTTAAATTTCAATAAGCTGGCAGATACTTATAAAAATATTGTAAAGAAGAGGTCCAGCGCACAGTTCAGCCCGCCGAGCACAGGCGTGCAAAAGTCCGGGCTTAGCGCTAATATGCCTAGATTCCAGACAGCTGTGGCACCGTTGTCGGGTTATTAATTGCTGGTTTCGGGGGTTTTCCGGGACCTACTCGCCGCTATTATTGAGAATTTTATGTCCGCACAGCCCCCGAAGACACCTGACTTTGATGATCTCGCCGACCTATTCTGGCGACTGGGAGTAATGCAGTCGCCGTCGCAGCTACAGGGTTTTTTGGCTGGGCAAATTGCGGTGGCAGGGGCCCCGGATTCGGGCCAGTGGTTGCGACAGGCCAGCGAATTTATCGACAGCGTCGAGCCTCCCAACAGCGATGAAAATCGATTGCTGGTCGCCCTCTATCAGGCCACCTCCTTTCAATTTTCCGAGGGTGACATCGGTTTTGCTCTGCTGCTTCCCGATGATGCGGTGGAGATTACCCAGCGCGTCGATGCTCTGAGTCAATGGTGCCGGGGTTTTCTGACCGGTTTCGCCCGCGGTGGCAAGGCTTTGCAGCAACACAGTGGTAAGCGCCAGTACTCCGAGGATGTCACCGAGGTGCTCAATGATATGGCGGCGATTAGCCAAGTCAGTCTGACTGAGCAAGACGACCAAGAAGCGCAGCGAGAGCGAGACTTTTTTGAGCTC
>JBLHLU010000039.1:0-19062 GCA_047623385.1 Paraglaciecola psychrophila | reverse complement strand
CTGGTTTGAGTCACAGTTATTGCAATCATCTGAGTTTCGACATTGCCATCGTCATCGGAGACTTGCACGGTAAAACTATCGCTACCGTTGTAATTCGCTGTTGGCGTATAGGTCCAATTACCGGCGGCATCAATGGCAGCGGTGCCATTACTGGCGACACTGTTGATACTAAAGTTTGTTGTGGTAAAACCATCAAGGGTATCGGTAAAAGTCACGGTGCCTGTTGTAGCGGTATCTTCATTGGTAGTGGCTGAGGTGTTGCCAGTAAAGCTGCCAGCATCGTTGACTTGAGTCACGGTGATCGAAATCACCCGAGTTTCGATATTGCCATCGTCATCGGTGACTTGCACCGTAAAGGCATCGCTACCGTTATAATTCGCGGTTGGCGTGTAAGTCCAATTGCCGGCGGCATCAATCGCTGCGCTACCATTGCTTGCAGCACTATTAATGCTAAAATTTGCGGTGCTAAAGCCATCAATGGTATCTACAAAAGTCACGGTTCCTGCTGTGGCGGTATCCTCATTGGTGGTGGCTGAGGTGGTGCCAGCAAAGCTGCCAGCGTCACTGATTTGATTCACAGTTATTGAAATAACCTGAGTTTCGACATTGCCATCGTCATCGGTGACTTGCACGGTAAAACTATCGCTGCCGTTGTAATTCGTTGTCGGTGTATAGGTCCAATTACCGGCGGCATCAATGGCTGCGGCGCCATTGCTGGCAACACTATTGATACTAAAGTTTGCTGTGGTAAAACCATCAAGGGCATCTGCAAAGGTCACGGTGCCTGCTGTAGCGGTATCTTCATTGGTAGTGGCTGTGGTGTTGCCAGTAAAGTTGCCAGCATCGTTGACTTGAGTCACGGTGATCGAAATCACTTGAGTTTCGACATTGCCATCGTCATCGGTGACTTGCACGGTAAAACTATCGCTACCGTTATAATTCGCTGCTGGTGTATAGGTCCAGTTACCGGCGGCATCAATCGCTGCGGTGCCATTGCCGGCAACACTATTGATACTAAAGTTTGCTGTGCTAAAACCATCAACAGTATCGGTAAAGGTCACGGTTCCTGCCGTGGTGGTATCTTCATTGGTGGTGGCTGAGGTGTTGCCAGCAAAGCTGCCAGCATTATTGACTTGAGTCACATTAATCGAAATCACCTGAGTCTCGACATTGCCATCGTCATCGGTGACTTGCACCGTAAAGGCATCGCTACCGTTATAATTAGCAGCGGGTGCGTAAGTCCAATTACCGGCGGCATCAATGGCAGCGGTACCATTGCTGGCAACACTATTGATGCTAAAGTTTGCTGTGGTAAAGCCATCAATGGCATCGGCAAAGGTCACGGTGCCTGTTGTAGCCGTATCTTCATTGGTAGTGGCTGTGGTGTCGCCAGTAAAGTTGCCAGCATCGTTGACTTGAGACACAGTCATCGAAATAACTTGAGTTTCGATATTGCCATCGTCATCGGTGACTTGCACGGTAAAATTATCACTGCCGTTGTAATTGGCGGTGGGGGTATAACTCCAACTACCGGCGGCGTCAATGGCACCAGTGCCATTGCTGGCAACACTATTGATACTAAAGTTCGGGGTGCTAAAATCATCGGGATCGGTGAAAGTCACGGTACCTGTATTACCTACACTATCCTCCAACACGGTCTGTGAGGTAGCGCCCGCGAATGTACCCGCGTCGTCGACCGCAATCACATTTATTGTGGATGTTGCCGTTGCAGAAGTTGTTGTACCGTCATTGACGACGACAGAAATAGCTCTTGGCGTTGTTGAAGGATTATCTCCAACGGTTTCAAATTGAACGGATTTAATGGCGGCAGAATAGTCTGCATTAGTAAAAGTGCCTGAGAATGTGACCAAACTAGCAGTGCGTGTCCAGTTAATGCCACTGCCCAAAGTGCCTGATGCGGCAGATGAGCCGGCAACCAGAAGGCTGTCACCCGTTTGCGGACTGTTTAAAGTAACGGTTGCCGATGTCATGCTCGTGTTGTCATCATCGCGCACATCACTGTTAACACTTGCTATAGAAACGGGTGCACTATCTTCCGTGAAGTTAGTGGTGTAGTTACTGCCAGCAATAGCGTCGATGTAAGCGCGTACTAGTACCAGATTTACAAAGAAATCATCATCGGCACCACCACTTGCTGTAAAGGTTAATTTACCACTAGAGACAACATCTGCGGGTAATCCAATAATCCAGGTCGTATATTGGTTTTCCGTAGTGTTGCTAATATTTCCAGTTGCCCCATTAGAATATGTGATGGTGCTACTACCTCCAGAATTTGGCGTAACCATGGTGGCGTAGGTAACATCCGTGTTAATTAAAACACTGAAAGTTCGGGAGGCGCCGCCGTCCACACTAACGTCAGGCCATTCAACGGTGTCCGGACTAGAGTTAAGCCACTTAATACTTAATTCAATATCAGCCGAGCCAGCAGCAGAGTCTCCGTTATTCAAATTGGTTAGTACTGGGCTATATTGCAATAAGCCTGGATTAGGGCCAGTCCATCCAAAATAATCTGAAGCAAAAAAGCCATCACCACTGGCCTCCCAATCTGCCGCATGTGCTGCAAAGGGACCATCTAGCACTTGGTTAGCAAAAACAAGAGCTGAATTTAAATCAACCACGGGTGCATTATTAAGAGTACCTACCCAGTTGCTTTGGGCCTGTTTAGATATAGCCAGTTCAGTTTCAATGCTGCCATGGTGAACCTCTAGTTCCCAGTTGCCACCGAGCGCGGCACTACCAGACAAGTCATCACTCGCGGCAACATCTGCACCGGTGAATAGCGCGAGTGCGCTAATAAAATTTTGACCGTCGCTGGTGGCGGCTAAATTGCAACCGTAGATAAGAAGGTCGGCATCTTCTGACAGGGCGTCGCTCCAGGCACCCAGTAGCTGCTCTTGCTCAGCAAGATAGGCTTGGTCTACGCGGGTATTACCTAGCTGCAGTACACCGTCATTACCGTGACTAATAATATGAATGGCATCAATGCCGGAGCGTCCGGCAAGAGTTTCGCCGATCTGTTGCAGACCATTCAATTGCTTGTTGAGGATGATTATTTCGATACTAGCGCCGCTGTTATAAGTAATATCGTCGACTAGCTGTTGATAGTTTTCAACATTGCTGTCGATAAATACCAACTGGCTATGGCCGTTTTGCGTGCCTAGAAGCTGCTTGTTCTGGATCAGTTTGTCGGCAGCTTGGCCGAGGGAGATACCACGACTAAAACCGCGTCCATCCACGGCATCACTTGAACTCCCTAGGTTATGATTGAGTAGGCCCAAGCCAACTGCTTTGATAGCGGTATTGGGGGTAACTGTCGCGTGTTGTGCGGCAACACTTGGGCTGCCAATGCCGGTGCTGATTGCCCTCTCGTTTTGCTCGATTAAGACTGTGTTGATGACGGTAGTCGCGGTATCGCCTGTATCGGCGGTATAGTTGCCGCTGCCGCTGCCGCTAACGCTAGCACCGGTCAGTGCCGATAAGGTATTGGCTATTATTTCTCCCTGAGAACTCGCTGTCTGATTAAATCCATAGATAATAATATTAGCATCTTGCTGCAGCCCCTGGGTCCAGCTTCGCAAGGCCTGCTCGGCGCTGAGCAGATTGTCTACATTGACCAAAGTGTTGCCAAGGTGCAGCTCGTGCTGTGGCCCTGGGGAAATGATGTGCAGGGTATCTAAGGGTTGGCTGTTGGTCAGCGCTGCTGTTAGTTGGCTTAAGCCATCGTACCGTGTGTCGATAACAACGATAGCTTGCTCAATAGTATGAACGCGGTCAGGGTGTTTCAGTAGGCTGTTGAGCTGCAGCGTCGAGTAGTGGTCGCCGGTATCGACGGCAATCAGTTCTCGTCGCAGTTGCTGTTGCTGTTGCTGGTGTACCGTGGTTTGTTGGTGCTGCACTGTTTCATTGCTGGGTAATATCAGCTCTTCGGCGGCGTTAGGTGCCCAAGCGTTTGCCGCGATTGCACTGATGCCATCGGCAGATAGCAGTAGTCGCGGCTGCAATTGCTCAAAAATCAACCGCGGGGCAGGGTTTGACTTAGGGCAATGACTTGGCAGTGCTTTTTTCAGTTTTTTTTTGCTCAAGACCCCTCCTGATTACGTCGATGGCTGCGCAGTGGCAAAACCGCAAGCACGCTGCTGTTAGCTGCAGTCAGCTGGCGTCGGCGGCAGCATTTACACCACTGCTGCCGATGGCATTTTGCTGAAAGCTCGCTTGGCAGCGAAGCCCACCAGAAATTTTATTGTCGCTATTGGGTAGTTGTAAATAGATGCCGAAGGTGCCACTGGCTGCATCGACAACTTTGTCGACCATGGTGACGATGGCCTGGAGATCTTGTCTATCGCCGACTTCCAACTGGATCGAGGCGCGATCACCGATATTGATGCGGCCCAATAGAGAGATCGGGGCAAACACTTCTACCCGTAGCGGATTAATTTCTGTAATACTAATAATAGGTCTGTTTTCTACGTATTCACCGGTCGATAAAAAACGTTTCACCACCACCCCGTCGATGGGGCTGACAATAGTTCTGCGAGCTAAACTTTCTAGCGCGTGTACATGCTCCAATTGATTAATACGCTGTTGTTGCTCCGATTTTTCAAGCTCTAGCTTGGCCAAACGCATTTCGGTGTCGATCTCATCGAGGCGCTGATCAGAAACGGCTTCTTGCTGATACAGTGCTAGTAGCCGCTCCTGATTGCGATGAACATAGGCTTGGTTTTCCCGGCGCAGCGCAATGTCGCCATCAAACTGGGCTCGCGATTTAGCCAGATCGACAAATGCAGACTCGACACCGGAGTCGAGCCTGGCGATCACTTGGCCTCGACTAACATAATCGCCGCGATCGACGGTGACATTGGCGACAACACCGGTTACCGCGGTGCTGAGTTCTACGGTTTGATTGGGTTCGACGAGGCAGTCGACAGTGGGGTAGTTGTCCATAGCGTGTACTGTGGTAGTTAACATCAGTGACAACGTTAAACCCACTAATGAAAGTACTGCCCCGGGTTTTTTGCGGCACTGATAACACGCTGGAGAAACATGTTGCGCCAGGCTTAGTACTACCCGGCGGTAACTGACCTGTAAGGTGTTTACCGGGGATAGTTTACTGTCCAATGTTTTCGCTTCGATGGTATTATTCATTGATTTAGTCTCGAGGTCCTGCGTAAGCAGTTTTTTTCTGCATAGCGCTATCGGCCCTTAGCAATGCTTGGCGTTGTTGATAGTCGTACTTCTCTTCAGACTTTTGCCGCTGTCTCAACAGGACCTTTGTTAACGCTATTCCCGTATATCTACTATTACTTATATAGCGCAATAAGCCTGTTAATGTCAACATCGAAAATACCCCTTGGGTCTCATGTGAGGCGCAAAGAATAAATTCGCAGCTGCCTGGGTCGCCTTGTCTAGCGCAGCGCCCGGCCAGTTGGCGGTCAAGACGGCGGGCGCGACTGTAGTGACAAATAATCACATGCAGGCCACCAAGAGCCACTGTTCTAGCATCAAGCACAATATCGGTGCCGCGCCCGGCCATATTAGTGGCAATGGTAATCATCCCCGCTCGACCTGCCTTGGCGATAATGTTCGCCTCGTCGCGATCTTGGCGGGCATTGAGCAGTTGATGTTGCAAGCCCCTGCGGTTTAAGTCATGACTTAATTGCTCTGAGCGCTCTACACTGCGGGTACCAATAAGTACCGGACGGCCTGCGCGCTGCATTTGCCGGCAGCGATCAACAATCGCTGCGCTCTGTAGATGGCTGTTAGCTAGCAACTGATCTGACCAGTACTGACGTCGACAGGGCCTGTTGGCTGGAATGCATTGGGTGATTAGCCCGTAGGTCTGGACTAGCTCTGCCCGCACTTCCCGGGCGGTGCCGGTCATACCACCGAGGCAGTGATAGCCCTGAAAAAATCGTTGGTAACTAATTTGCGCGAGGGTTTGTCGAGGCGGGCTGGGCTGGCAACCTTCTTTGAGTTCTATTAATAGCTGTAGAGAATATTCCCAGCTGCGCCCGGGCAGCAAACGGCCGGTGTGTGGGTCCACAATTTCAATATTACCTTGGAGCAAAACATAGTGTTGATCAATAAAAAAGCAGTTGATGGCCTGCAGCGCCTGTTCTACCGCCAGTCGTCGACGTCTGGGGCTGCGCCATAGATTGTTGTCGCGGTAGCGCTGGGTTGTTTGCTCAAGATAGTGCAGCCCGTTGTCGCTTAGTTCAATACTCTTGCGTTTGTGGTCGACGGTAAAATCAGTATTTACTGTCAGCTCTGTAGCCACCGCCAGCGCCACGCGGCTGAGTTCTAACTGATCCGCTTGCGTATCGGTCAGGGTCTGTGACAACAATAGCGGCGTTCTTGCTTCGTCGATTAATACGCTGTCTGCTTCGTCGACGATGGCGAAACAAAGACCTCGCAGTAATAGCTGTGCTGGGTCAAAGTCAGGGTCTGTTAGGGTCAGTAATTTCAGGTCTAATTGGCGGCCACGGCCTTTTAATACCAGTGAGTCTTTTAAATAGTCAAAGGCCACTTGCTTATTGCTGCAGTAGGTTATGTCGCAGGCGTAGGCCTCCCGCCTAGCAACGGGCGCTTGCTGCGGTTGAATAACTCCTACGCTCAGCCCCAGTGCATGGTACAGGGGCCACATAGACTGTGCGTCGCGCTCAGCTAGGTAATCATTGGCAGTCACTATATGCACCGGTATACCGGCTAGCGCCGCCGTTGCCGCTGCTAGTGTCGCGGTGAGTGTTTTGCCTTCACCAGTGGCCATCTCGGCTATCTGGCCCTGCAGTATTGCTAAGCCACCTAACAATTGTACATCGAAGTGTGCGGTGCCAAGCCGGCGCCTGGCTAGTTCCCGAATAATAGCAAAACATCGATGGAGTATTTCGCGATTATAGACGCCGCTATTAAGGGCTCTGCGTATATCCGCAATCTCCCGCTGCAACTGTGACTCGCCTAACGCATACATGGGTTTACATAACTTACCGGTGGCAGCGAGCAGCGTTGTTGCTGCGTCGCGGCGATTGGCGATATTGTCCAAATGTAGAAGACCATTACGTAATCGCTGTTCCAGCCAAGGTTGCTCTGTCGCTATGCCCAGTGGGTACATGCCGTGGCGGGTGCCGGGCCTAACTGCGGGGGTAGTCTGCGAAAGTACAGCTCTGCGGTATTGCATCTAACCCCCTGGCCGGTCTAAAAAGGCTTGGCTAATGCGCCGATACCACTGCTGGGCAAGGGGCTCCATGCCGTGGAAAAACCGTGCATAGGCCCGTTGCCCGATAATGTCGGAGCGTTGCGATAAACGCAGTTCGATAAGAAAGTGCGGGTCTAGAGTCTCTAGGCCATCGGCATCGCCCGGTTGGGTAGCAATAAGGCCACCACCAGTATGCCCCAGCGCTCTGCTGGGCAGCCGATTCAAACCCGAGGGTATTTCGCGCTCCACTACCGCGTTAATAACCTCAGATTGCCGGTTTGCCATCCTTACCTCGACCGACTGCGTTTGCTCTCTAACCAGTGCGATATTGGCCTGCGGCACCATAATTCGAACTCTAGTCATATTGTCAGTGAAGATATAGCCTAGTGATGAGCCCCGGCTGAGGTACTTTCCGGGTAAGTTTTGGCTGTCTGTTATCACTAGCGTTCCTGCACCTGAACTCACTACCCGCAGCGCCTTAATGAATGCGTTAACCCTACTGAGTTCGGCGGTTAGCGCTGCGATTTGATCCTCGATGATATCGGCGGCCAGTAAGTCGCTAACCCGAGCCTGCTGTTGTTTGTTTTTAAGTTGTAGCAACTTCGCATTTACTGCTCTTCCACTATTGATCAGGCCGGCGTTGCTCATGGTTAGTAGTTCAGTGCCGGCGCTGAGCTGCTGGCCAGTGGTGGCGGCGACAGTGGCGACAAAACCATCGACCTGGGTGCGTATATGGGATTGTTCGGGCAGCCAAACAACACCTTGGGCAACAGTGTAAAGCGGTGCGGGCACCAGTGTTAGTAGCGCTAACACCAGCACAGTAGTACCCAGGCTAATGCTCAGCGCCCGCGATCGCGCCGGCTGCAGTTGAACGCTGGTGAAGAGATAATTTAGCGCCTTTAATAACGGTAGTAGCAGCTGTTGGACTAGCAGCCACAGCGCCAATAAAACGCCTAAAAAAAATACTTACCGGCAATGAAAGTGGCGATGGTGTACAAAATAAACAGCCGAAAGAGTAGTGCGCTGATCCCGTAGCTCGCCAGTATTAAATGTTCCCGGCGACTATTGGCTGGGCAGTGTAAACGGGCAGACGAAAACAGGTAGTGGTGAATAAGCCAGCTATAATAATTGTTGGCACGGGGGCCCAAGTCGGGAATTTCTAAGGCGTCTGCGAGTATATAATAACCGTCAAAACGCAGCAGTGGATTGCCATTAAATAGCAGTGTCGATAGACCGCCGATTACAGTAATAGTAAAAGCGATATCTCGTGTGAGTCCCGGGGCAAGGTTGATCCATAATATAAAAGCCAGTGCTGCTAATATCAACTCGACCCAAATACCGGCAAAACTGACCACCATACGCTGGTACTTGTCTTTAAATATAGCCGACTGAGAGGCGTCGACATAGGGCACCGGCAGCATGACTAAAAATATTACGCCCATCTCCAACACTCTGCCGCCATACATTTTGACGGCAAAGGCATGTCCCAATTCATGCAGGCCCTTCACCGCCGGATACAATAAAATAAGCAGTATTATGTTGTAGGGATCGAGGCCAAATTGAGTGGCATAAGTGCGCAGTTGAACGCTTTCTTTGAAGGCCAGTACCGCCGCCAGCAAAACCACTAACACCAATGCAAGGCTTAGCGATCGGCTAAAAAAGGGTTTGCAAATGGCTATCCAGCGGCTGACAAATGGGTCTGGGTTAACCAATGGAATACGTATGGCAAATGGGTTTTTGAAGGTCGACAGACTTTTTTGATGCTTTTGTTTTTGCTGCTGTTGAAATAACAGCAGGCTGTCTGTGGGTAGATCGTTGGTCAATAAGTTGGCGGCGAAGAGTTGGCCTAACAGCGTGAGTATTTCATCCTGAGTGGGGGCCTCGTCACCCAGTTCATTATTTAGTTGTTGCCATAGTTGCTCGATACTGTGGCGGCCGTCGAGGGCGGCGATCAGTCGATAGCTATGGGGGTTAAATCGATGTTGTTGGCCGGATGTTAGATCCTGAAATAGATACCAAACACTATCCCGATAGTGGTGGCGGCTAAACACAATATCCGCTCTTATGCCCGGTTTTAATAGCGCGATACGGTGCCAGTACGGACTAAACAGATTTTGAGTCATCGATTACTATACTCCTGTAAGCATCTTGTTAGGTTCAAAAAATGCGCCACACGTACAGCTGTAGCCAGTCAAAAAAGCGGTGTGTCCATATCCAAATGAGCTTTTTCCTACTGATATTTACCTTGGCGACCCCGAGCATGCCGGGGCGCAGAAAAAGCGGCTGTTGAAGCAATAGGGCGTCGACGCGAAAGTAATTTTTTTGCAACGCGCTAATGGCAACAGGGGATACCTGTTCGACGGTGAAAAAAAGCTGCTGGTCGGTGCTGGCATGCAGATATAATTGGCCCTGTTGCCCGCTTTGAATATAGGCAATGTCCCGTTCATCGACATGTATCTCTACGCGATAGTCCTGTAGCGGTGCTACCGTAAACAGGGTGTCGCCCTTATTAACTGGGGCGCCAACAGCCTGATCGAGATCGCCGCTAATAATAATGCCATCGATGGACGAGCCTATTAATAGTCGTTCGAGCTTACTCGATACCAGCGCCAGTTCGGCGGCAATCTGTTCGCTCTGCGCGCGCAGAATACCAATAGTGCTGCGGTCGCGATCAGCCATAGCGCCGCGGTATTCTTTGGCCACCTGTAAGCTTTTGCTGTGCCATTTTTCTGTTCCAGTCGTAATTCGCTGTCTTCGAGAGCCGCTAACGGTTGCCCCGTAAACACGGTGTCTCCGGGTTTGACCGCCACAGATTTGATAAAGCCGTCTTCGGGGGCTGGAATTAATCGCTCAATGCGTCCCGCCAGTGAGGCGTCAGCCGAGACGCGAAAGTTGCCATCGGCAAGGCTAAAAAAGAGTAGTGTGAATAGTCCAGTGCATAAAAATAGTTTGAGGGTGAGTTTTTTTGGGCCAAAAGCGGCGGTACTATAGTGACTTAGCGCGTGTTTCAGCTGCTGTTGTAGCGGCCGTTGACTGCTTAGTCGATGAGCGAGAATCGGACCTAACAATAAACCTATTTGCTCTACACTTAACAGCTCTTTGGGGTTGAATGCGTCGCTGCCATACTGGCGTTGAAAATTAATAGCGCCCACTATTTCTTCACTGGAAAATAGTGGGATTGAACACAACTGACAGTGACCATTGTCGCGACTGTAATGGCGGTGAGCGATACCATTGGCGCTGCTAAGATCACTACAGGCAGGAAATACTATGGCGTGATCGAGGTCGATCGCCTCTTCCATAAGGTTTTCCAGTGCCTTGGCTTTGGCGTGTTGAGTGGAAAACTGGCTGCTACCTGAAATCGCTTGAACTTCAATACGGTAGTGTTTTTTGGTCGGTGTTTTTGCCAAGCCAATACTGACATTGTCACAGTTAAAATTTATAGCCAGGGCCTCAACCAGCGCTACCATGGCCTGTGCCAACTGTTCTGAGCCGGCGGTTATGGCAACGGCATGCAACAGTGCTGGCGTGGGCTCGCTGTATTGGTCCGTTGCTAGGGGCGGGTAAGCACGCGTGCGAGCATAAAATTCAAGCCATTTGGCCCCCTGAAATAATGTTGATAGATATTGGGTCGTCTGTTGTGGGTTTTCTCTAGCCTGTATTCTGACAGCTATGCTTGTAGCGCAGTGCGGTAGCGGTGTCTGCTGGGTCCATGTTAATGGCACTGCAATCAGCTTGGCTTGAGTTGATGCCCCTGCATTGCTGCATTGCTGCCTTGCTGCGGTTCTATCGGTTTTTTTTGCTCGATGCAGCGCCGGGCCAGTTCATCTATCTGTACATCGGTATGGGCTGCGGCTGGCCAGTGATAACGTGTACTGGGCTCGGTGGCGATAGTTACTTGGATATGAATAACCCCTGGCAACATTTTCGCCAAAATATTTATCCAATCATTGATCACCTGCAGCGAGTCCTTGTTAGTGTTAGCGCTACTTGGATCGGTCCGCCTAACTAACGATCAGTTGTTAACGACATGTCACGATAGCATATTAATACATTATAATGTAATGTATTTAACGTTTCTCATTAGCTCTTTGTGGGGTTAACTTTGTCGCCTAGGGATTGATTGCACAGGCGCTGTGCGGCGCTTGAAATTGTTGGTTTTCTGATAGGTTTTAAGATGGTTTTTAAGATAATTTTTTGGATAAACTTTAGGGTTGTAGTTGCGATCAATAGCGGCAAGATTACCCGACGGATGCAGCTTCAGTAACACAGCTCTTTCCTCAGTGGAGGCGTTTGCTCTAGATCTAAAAGCGGTATGAAAAAAAGTGTGTTGGCGGCGTTTTGAATAGTCAAAAAAGGTAGGTGGTGTAGCTGTTAGACAATGAAGAAACTGCTAAGAAGAGTAAAATATAGAGTGTCTGATTGTGCTGAAAAATACCCTGGCGTTGCAGTAATCTCGTTACATTAAACTTGGTGCATTAACCCTGTAGCATTAACTTTTTTGCAGCAATGCTATAACAAGTTGCTCAACGCGCAATAAAAATCAGGAAAAGAGAAACGGTCGCAGTGCCCCCATAAAGTCGTCCTAAACTCAGCTATCGGTATTCATCTGCCGGTTGAGATTGCTGAGGGGCCGGATAAAAATGCCCATAGCCAGAGCTTTGTAAAGGTAAAAAAGACTGTTTTGCTGTTATTAGCGGCGGTATGGGCGGCGGCGGGTGAAACTCTGCGCTCGCTGTCGCGGTCAATCTTGTCGAGGGATTGTGCGTTATCTCAACTCCGCCTGTACTAGATTGTTAAGGGTTATCCTACTGACTGCCATGAGGCTATTGACCGGCAGCGGCGCGCTGCTCTCTGGCCAGTATACGCAGCTGCGACCAGAGTTCTTCTCGCTCTCCGTAACAGCCGCGCAACCAGCGATCGCCACGACTGGCATCGAAGCCGGTGCGACCGTGGAATATGCGCCGGTTGTCGAAGGCAAGCAAGTCGCCGGGCTGCAGGCGGGTGGTGATACTACTGTCCGCGTGTTCCGACAGCTGCAATAAATAACGAAGCGCTCGGTAACAACGATCCACGGTTTCCAGTGGCGCATCTAGCGGCGCTCGCAGCCAGGGCGAGAGGCGAATCTCGTCGAGTTCTCCGTTACTGTCCAAACCGATCAGCGGCTTGCTAAAGCGGTAGTCGCTGTCTTTTGCCTTGTTGTAAAAGTCCATCGGTACGGTGCTGAGCGTCGCGTAGTGATGCGGTGCCTGTTGCTGCAATAGCTGCGCCAGATAAAAACCATCAGCAAGTAGACTGTCGCCGCCGTCGGTACTATTTTCCAGACAGTGTAAAAACTGTAGCCCGGGCATAAACTCTCGAGTACATAGGTCCGAGTGCAGTGGCAGTGCCATCGAAGTATAGGCGTTGGAAGTCGACTCGGTGGCGGTTCTAACATCGAAGCTATAGCCAAAGTTTGACTGTCTAATGGGGCCTATCAGGGCCGGGATTTGTTCAATCACTGCCGGGTCGGTGGGCAGGTTTTCTAGAATTGCCACGCCTTTGTTATGCAGTGCAAGGCACCATTGTTTAAATACCGATCTGTCGGTCAACACCGAGGGACCATCGAAGCGTGGCACCGCTCCCAGGCTTTGGGCATTCCAATGTTGGCGCGTTGGCAGGGCAAAGGGCGCCGCCGCGGCCCGATGGCAATAGGCCCGCAACCAGCCCGGATCAAAGCAGCTGCTATCGCCGGTAGACCACTCGACCTGTAATTCCCCCGCGCTGGATACGCCAACCTGGGTTGCAGCGAGGTCCTCGGGTAATTCCAGCAGCTGCAGTTGCTGCTCTTTACTTTCCGGGTGGCAGGTGACTTCGTCAGCGGCATTTTCTCGCAGCCAATAGACGTGAAATTGCGACTCGATGCCGTCGTCCCAACTGACACTGACACCGTGCTCGATAATTGCGGCGGCGCGTATTTGCTGACCGCGGGGGTAGTGGTCAAAATCCGGTGTTGCGGACATAGTGTTAGTTCCGATGCTGGTTGGCTGACAGCATCTTGGCAACTGGCAGCAAATCTGCATCATAGCCAAAATCAGCGCCGCTGCAAACAGGTAAGGCTAAAAGTAGTGACATCGACAGGACTGCCGCTATCGATTATATTGCGGTGCTACTATCAACGGCCGTTACCGGCCAATAATAATGAAAAACAGGAAGATACTGCTATGAACGATCGTATTATCTACAAAGTAATTCAGCGGCTTACACTGACAGCGGCGCTGGGCCTTGTTTCCGTTCCGGCGCTGGCGCATACCGGCCCAGCCGTGCCAAAGCCGGTCAGCCTCGACCTACTATTGAATGCCTTCGGCTGGGACATGGACAGCACTGCGATTGAGGTACAAAAGGTGAGCGACAATTTGCATGTCTTATTTGGCGTGGGCGGCAATATTGCGGTCAGTGTTGGCGGCGACGGCGTGTTGGTAGTCGATGACCAGTTTCCCGAAATGATGCCAAAAATAAAGGCGGCGATAAAAACCTTGGGCGGGGAGGGGGTCGACTTTGCGGTTAATACACATTGGCATTTCGATCATGCCGAGGGCAATTTGGCGCTGGGAAAAGAGGCGACTTGGCTGGTATCTCACGCTAATTCGCGCGAGATGATGTTAGAAGATCAAATCGTCAATTTGGTGAGCATTGCCTACCAGCAAAAAGCCTATCCGAAAGAGGCGCTGCCGACGCTGACCTATGACAGTACCATGCAGTTTCATATCAACGGCGAAGAGATTGAATTGTTGCACTTTGGTCCAGCTCACACCACTGGCGATACCGCCATTATTTTTCGCGGTAGCAATGCGGTGCATCTTGGCGATGTGTTTAACAACGCGGGTTATCCCTTTATTGACGCCGGTAACGGTGGCACCTTGGCAGGTATGGTTAAATTTTGCCGCGAAGTGCTGAAAGCAATCGATGAAACGACCACTGTTATCCCCGGTCACGGTCCAGTGACTGACTACCAAACCCTGCAGCAATATGTCGCGATGCTCAGTACCACTGAACAGCGGATGCGCAGTTTGATTGATACTGGCGCCACTTTACAGCAGGTACAGGACGCTAACATCACCGCGCAGTGGGATGAAAAGATGGGTGATAACAGCGGCTTTATTAATCGTGCCTATATGAGTCTGACGCATCGCATTGTCGACAAGTAGATGGCCGACAAATAGATGGTCGACAAGTAGATCGCGTACGAATAGATTGCCGATAAATAGCTCGGCGATAAAAATAGACTACAGATAAACCACAAGACGACAAATAAAAGGACGATGAGTAGATTGTTGATAGTGAGTAAATCGGGCAACACTCTGTCGTTAGTGGCGCTATGTTGTAGCGCAGTGGTCGGCGCTGGAGAGCAGTGGTGAGCCGTGCTATCGAGCGCTACAAAGTGTTGGCGGCAGGGGTACTAAGTCTTGTCTTGCTGATTGGAATCGCGCGTTTTGCCTATACACCACTGCTGCCGATTATGCAGCAACAAGGTGTTCTCGGTATTGCTGCCGGTGGCTGGCTAGCGGCGATCAATTATTTGGGTTATTTGTGCGGTGCTATTATTGCCTCACGGATTGGCAGTATAGTGCTGAAGGACAAACTGTTCCGTGCCGGTTTGCTGTTGGCGCTGGTGACTACCGCCGGCATGGGGCTAACAGACAACCTGTGGCTTTGGTTAGCGCTGCGTTTTTTGGCGGGCTTAAGCAGTGCTGCCGGTTTTTTGTTGGGTTCAGCGCTTATTCTCCACTGGCTTATGCGCCATAACTATCGCAGTGAGTTAGGTATCCATTTTAGTGGTGCCGGGCTCGGCATCGCTGTTAGTGCGCTGGCCGCCGAAGCGATGCAGGGCTTATTTGACTGGCGCGAGCAGTGGCTTGTGTTCAGTGCGCTGGGCGCACTGTTGCTAGTGCCTTCTTATTGCTGGCTGCCTAAGCCCTCAGGCCTTAGCCGCGGTGGGCAGGAGTTGCCGGATCGTCCCCCTAGCAGGCAATTCTTACGCTTATTTATGGCGGCATACTTCTGTGCCGGGGTGGGTTTTGTGGTCAGTGCTACTTTCATTGTGGCGATTGTTGATCAGTTGCCAGGGCTGCACGGTAGTGGTTGGATGGCCTTTTTAGTGATGGGCTTGGCAGCGGCGCCGGCCTGTATCCTGTGGGACTTTATTGCCAGGCGCTACGGCCATCTCAATGCCCTGTTCTGGGCCTTTTCACTGCAAATTGTCGGCGTATTACTGCCGCTGTTTAGCCATACTCTAATACCTACGCTAATCGGCGCGGCGCTATTTGGTGCCACGTTTATTGGCTTGGTGTCGCTAGTGCTAACTATGGCTGGTTTGTACTATCCCAGTCGGCCCGCCAAAATGATGGGTACTTTGACGATTGCCTACGGCATTGCACAAATTATGGCGCCGGCTATCACCGGTTCGGTGGCAGCGGCTGGATTTGGCTATAACTTTGGTCTGCTGATGGCCGCTGCGAGTCTGGCCATAGGCAGTGTGATTATTTTGAGAATGCGCCGTTTGCAGGCGCCGCAATAAGCGCCGCGCTGACTTAAGCCAGTAAACTCAAGGCTTCTAGCTCTATTGCCATTGTTGCACTGCGACGGGCCATAGTCATAAACATGACGTCGCCGCGCTCAGTCTGTTCAACAATCATCGAGGCGATCACCGCCATAATCAGGCCACCAAAGCTGCGGCTGCGGTAGTCGCGCCAACAACTGTCTAAGGAGTAGTTGTCGACCCCATAGCTTTTCAAACGCTGGTGGTAGTCGCTGAGCAATGCTCGTTCGCAGCCGGCACGCTGGGGGCCATCCATGCCCGTACTCATAAAATAGGCGGCATCACCAGCGCCAGAGCCAATACCCGGAGCCCAGTCGACAATAGTAATAGGATTGGGGCCACCAAACATCATATTGTCCAGCCGATAGTCGATATGGGCTACGGTAAAGTGCTCTAGTTCGCGTTGCATATAACTGTCAAAATTGTGTCCTAATTCCTGCACCAGATCGATATGCTCGGGGGCCAGTTGGGCTTGATAGCGCTCGATAAAACCGGGCATTAGCTGGCCAAACAAAGCGCCGGTATCGATATGGGGTGAGGGCGCCAGCCAGTCGATGGTCTTGAGCACCGGATCGCACCAGCGCGGCCCGGCGATACCGGCTAATTCACCGAGGGCCAGAGCGGCCCGGTCGGCGTCACAGCCTGCCAGTTGGTCGCCCTGCAGTGCAGGGCTAAGATCTTGCATGACTAAAACAAAGTTGTCCGACTGTTCTAATTCGATGGCAGAGAAGTAAATATGCGGCAGTGTCACGTCTAGAGTTGATGCCAGCTGCTGGTAAAACAGCACCTCCTTGAGATAGTCGTTGACGGCAATTCCGGTAGCGCGGCTGACGGGGTCATCGGAGGCAAACTTGCACACCAGCGACGAGGGCCCGCTGCCTGCGGCATAGTGCAAGTCGAAGCGAATATTTTGCCCAATTTGGCCGGTGCCGATCGCCCGTTGGGTAAAACTCTCAATCTTAGCATCGATGCCGGCGTTGGCCAGCACCGCAGTTAACCACTGGGGAGTGACATCATTAGGGGAATAGCAGTTGGCGACGGTCATCATGTTAGGCTCTCATTATTTGGCACCCAGTATGCCAAAGCCGGTCGACAATAACATCTATAAGTTGTTATCGCAGTGCATGGATAGGGGTTAACAAGGGGCGCTAAAAAGGCAGTGTTATGTGTTGTTGCTGTAACAGGGGTGTGACCTTGTTCGGTGACAATGGCGGTCTGAACAGATAACCCTGACCCTGGTTACAGCCCAGCTCCTTCACTGCTAGGGCCTGGTCTACGGTTTCTATGCCCTCGGCCACCAATTTGAAGCCTAGGCTGTGGGTCAAGGCAGTCATGCCGCGGAGAATGAGCTGGGTATTTTTCTTTGGGTCGCTATGGTCGAGGTACTCGATAAACGTGCGGCCCAGTTTTACGTAGTGGGCGGGAATTCGAGTGAGATAACTGAGCGAGGAGTTGCCTGTTCCCCAGTCGTCTAGCGATATGATGATATTGGCCCGATCGAGCCTGTTAAGAGTGGTGATCACCTGCTCCCAGTTGCTTATAGCAGCAGTTTCGGTCAGTTCCACTTCGATTGCGACCGCTGGTAGGTCGAAGCTGACCATGGTTTCCAGTAGGTGTTGAGCATAGTGGTCGTTAATTAGCTCTCCCGGTGAAGCGTTGATCGAAACGGTGGTCTCAATACCAGCGCGGCGCCACTGCAGTTGCTGTCGACATACCTTGTCGATTAGCGCCCGGCCCAGTTCGACAATTAGGCCGGATTCCTCGGCGATGGGAATAAACTCGGCGGCGCAGACTACGCCGAACTCCGGGTGTTGCCAGCGCATCAGTGCCTCGAGACTTATAATGGTACCGCTGTCCAGAGACACTCGCGGCTGATAGACCACGGTAAAACTGGCTTCTTTTATGGCCACCCGCAGATCCTGCTCTAACTTGATGCGGTGCGCCATCTCGACGGCGTAGGCAGCGTCAAACCAGGCGATACTGGTGTCGCTGCTCTTTGCTCGATACATGGCTATGTCGGCCTTGCGCAGCAGCTCGTCGATAGTGGTATTATTTTCTCGGGTTATGGCGATACCAATACTGACCCCACAGCTAACCTCTTTGTCATCGATAACAACGGGTTGGTGCACTTGGGTAATAATGCGTTTGGCTACTCGATAGGCCTGTTCCTCATCGCAGGCCGGCAGCACGATAATAAATTCGTCGCCGCCTTGTCGCCCCAACGTATCGCTGGCGCGCATGCAGGTTTGAAAGCGCTTGGACAGTTCCACCAATACTTGGTCTCCGGCCTGATGGCCCAAGGTATCGTTAACTTCCTTGAACTTGTCCAAGTCGAGAATCATCAGTGTCACTGGGTTGAGGAGCCTTGTTTCACGTTCAAGGGCCTGATGAGCCCGGTCCAGCACCAGTCGGCGATTGGGTAGCCCAGTCAAAACATCATAGTACGCTAAGGCCTCTATCTCTTTTTGCTGGGCGACGCGATCAGAGACGTCCTTGGCGATGCCGACAATACGCAGGGCCTGGCCATCACTCGAACGCTCGATGACTCTGCATCTGTTGTCGACAAAAATGGTGTGCCCTTGCTGATGTATTACCCGAACCTCCAAGCTCATCTCGTCGCAGATACCCTCGACTAAGTTGGCTACGGTCTTGGGTATACCGCTCTAGGTCGTCAGGATGTATGTCCGGGTGTACCGCATCAGGCAACATGGAGAGCTCTTCGTTGGTGACGGTGTTAATTCCCAGCAGTTTTAGGTAGCTGTCACTGCGAAAGGAACGATCTTGCTGGGGGAAGTACTCCCAAACCCCTTCATTAGCAGCTTCCAGCGCCAGGCTGAGCCGCTCTTCACTGATCGCCGGCTGTCGTTGTGCTAGCGAGATGGCAGAATAGTCGTACAATACGCCGGTGATTCGCTTGGGCGCTCCGCTTTGTTCGAAATGAGTGGCTAGGCAAATATTCATGGCGTAAAAATACTCGCCATTGTCCATTTTCAAACGATATTGATAGGCTACTTTCGGATCGTCGCGAGACAAATTGGCGCTTATCCGAATTACCCGGCTGCGATCTTCGGGGTGAATGTGTTCGATCCACCGCTTGGTATGGAAAAATTTATCTGGCAGCTGCCCTAATAGTGTACTGAAGCGATCATCGACAAAAAAACCGTTTTCTTTGGCATCAAAATCCCACAGCGCACCGTGAATAAGATCCAATGCCAGATCTAGCCGGTCGGCGTTTTTTTGCATGGTATCGTTCTGGGCGATATCGTCGGTAATA
>JBLHLU010000038.1:0-19497 GCA_047623385.1 Paraglaciecola psychrophila | reverse complement strand
TCTGCTGCCCTAGCCTTCTTAAGCCAATAAAGAATGAAGCTGTTGCTGCATGTGATACCGCGTATTGAGGTTAGTATTTTCATCCAGTGGCTGAGCTAACTGCTCTAGCTAATGGCCATTTACCTAGGCTGCTTTGTTTAATCTGCGATGATGAGTGCTTTTTAATCAATTCTTCGCTGCCTTGCTCGCCCCCCAAGGGGCAATGCTAGGCTGAGCGCTAAGTGCTTTACCGTAGTGTTGCACAGCATTAAAATGACTAAATTCGATATCGGCTTTAGGCAGGCAATCGCCGTGGGTGGGTTGATCGGATGGTGTTATATCAATCGCTAAAGTCTTTATTTTTTAGACAGTTTGTGGCCCAGCGCCCGGTCTATGTAACAGCTCTGCGGCCCCTTTCCAACCCGCTTAAAAGGGCTTTTTATTGTCGCCTAAATCACCGTCACAACGCCGTGGTTTTTCACTCTAACGCTTCATCGACGGCGACGTATTTCAAAGCATCGGCTTGACTAGCGGTCGAGAGTTGGTAGGGTAGTTTCGCGATAAAATCGTGTCGATACTCTTTACTGTTTCTCAGCAAACAGCTGAGTAAAGTGAAACCGGCTGATTTGATTGACTCGCTTGTGCCGTAAGGACCAATCTTGGTCGGGCTGTTGCCAGCTGCAGGCTCGCTGCCGATAACCTTGTTAAAAGCCTTACCTTTCAGTAGCTTGTGCCTGTATCGGCAGCCTTTTTTGAGGCAACTGAACAGCAGAGAAAACATACAGCCGATCAGTAAACTCATGAATTTAAGGGGGATTAAGCTAGCGCTGCTTTTTTTCTTCATCCTCGCCAAGCAGGTCACGATGGGAATTATCAGAACAGGCAAGGCCATCACTGTACACAGGCTCTACGACATCATCAGATACTGGTTCAGCAGCACCGTCAGCAGCCTTGTGCCAGGGGAAATAGGTTTTAATTTTCTCCCAGGCTTGGCGTCCCGCCAACAGCAGTCCTAGATAAAAAATCCCCTCCGCCGAAATCACTAACAAGGTACTAATAGTGGCTATCTCAGCACCGGTTAAGTCCAGTAGTGCCAGCACCGGCAACCCTGCCCAGGGTACAAACGACAGTAGTATCAGCCAATAGCCGACTTTTGCCTTCATACTGCATCGGCCCCAGACGTAGACGTAGACATAGACGTAAACATGGATATAAACATGGGTATAGACGTAATCAAAGATATAGACACAGACAGGCTGCGCGCCGCCAGCATGCAACCCGCACTGAAACCTATACCCACGGTATTATTGCGCAACCTAGCAGCAGCACCAAAAATTCGGTCACTGCCACTGACATGCGCAACCATCAGGATCGTTCCCGGCGCCGGTAGTGGCTGGTTACGAGAGCGTCGTCGTGGACTTTAGTGCCAACGTGGATAAAATTAAGCGGTTGGGCCAGGCCACCAAATAATGGAACACCGTCACCTAGCAATACCGGTAGCCGAGTAATGATCATCTCGTCGATAAGGTCACGCTGTAAAAAACGCGCGATAGTGACACCGCCATCAATATAGAGATTTTGGTAGCCCGCGGCGTTGATGGTGGCAACGATATCATCGGGGGAACCGGACAAAATCTCTATATGGCCGAGCAAGTGCTCCGGCACTTCTTTCAAGTGACTACTCAGTACAAACACTTTCTCCTTATAGGGCCAGCTGTCAAAATCACGCACTTTATCAAAGCTGTTACGGCCCATCACTAGGGCGTCGATGTTACTAATAAAATCGGCATAGCCATAGTCGCTCTCGGTAGAATTGGGCTGATCAAATAGCCAATCGATGTCACCGTCGACAGTGGCGATATAGCCGTCGAGACTACAGGCTATGTAAACGTGATTACCCATGTGATTCCTTATTTTGTCTATAGCTTTGTCTATAGTTTTTGCGATCGGGGGGACTACTGCTGCAGTGATTATTCTATCTTATTTTATTCGCCAGTGCTTAATGGCTGCGGGTTAATAGCTCGGGTTAATAACTCTAGTTAATAGCTTGAAGTCAATAGCTACGGGCATAATGCATCTCTAGCTGCACATATCCTTTTAGGTAAGCTTTATTCACCGCAATACATTTACCGTCACCATAGCAGTCAGCGAAGTCTATCAAAGCGATACCGTTAGCTGCCTAGAAACGACAAAATAAGGCCATTGCACTGCTGCAACTGTTGTTGCTGCAGCCAGTGACCGGCGCCGTCTAACAGGTGTACCGCTCGCAGATCACTACAGCCGCAGCCGGCCATCTGCGCTAGGGCTTTGGGAATTTGATGAATACCCCAATCGTGCTTACCCGCCATAAACAAAGTGGGCACATCGATGCTGCGCCCAGCATACAATTATAATTGGGCAATAATAGCCGGATCAGTGCCACAGCGGTACCATTGCAGACCACCGTGAAAGGCGTTGCGTTGATACTCTCGCACATAGACCGCCAACTCTTCATCAGTGAGCCATTCACACGGTGCAATAGGCTGCTCACCAACCATCTGCGCGAACACCGTTTCCGCCATACCTAAACATTGCTTAATTACGTAATAATCAGGCAATTTGGCCAGTTCCAGCGGACTCCAAGCGGTTAGCGGCTGCGGATTATTGGCCGCCCAATCGGCGCTTTTGCCGTAGTAATAGCAGCGAAAAAAGCCACTAAGCCCTGTGGAGCAGCCAGCATATTCGCTGCAATAAAGTAAGGGTGAGCATTCCGGTCCGCAATAACCGCACATAGAATCTGCGTTTTATCGACAAGACTTATTGCCCGCCGGTAAACAGCCTATAGACTAGGAATTATTGCAAAAAGCTGGAGCGCATTTTAACACCCCAGCGACCGTCTACCTTTTGTAAAATATAGAGCGAATCATAACTTCCAATTTCAGAACCGTCGGCGCGCAGGCGGCGAAATCGGGTATCGACATGCACTTTATTATCACTGGCCAGTGCTATCGAGCGCTGCAGCCAAATACTGCGGTGCCAGCCGGTATCGGGCAAGGCGGCAAATAGTTTTTTATGGTCCTCAATGCCCTGCTGTGCTGTTGTTGTCACCGACATCACCCCCTTGGCCAAACGGTAGTGGGGAAAGTGATAGGTAGCGATATGAGCGCTGGCATCTCTGGCGCTAAAGGTACTAATAAATTCATCGAGCACCGCCATTACCTCGTGTTTTACTGCTGCTGACACTGGCTGCTGCGCCGCTGCGGTAGAACACAGCGCAGTTAGCAGCAATACACTCAAGATGTTGTTAAAGGTTAATAGGCATTTTTTCATCGACGCTCTCCAGCATTAATTATTCACAGCAAGACTGTTTGTGGTCACTATCTAAGCTTGTGGTCACTATCTAGCTTGTGGTCACTATCTAGCACATTTTTTTGGCCTGTTTTCTGGGCTGCATTATGATTAACGCACCGCCGGCAAAGCTTATTGCCGCGCCCAACTAACACCGTTTTTACTACTAAGTGCACTTATCCACTCAACCCTAAGTGATTTTGGGCAAGCCCTGCCTAAGTACATTTTTGGCAATTTTCTCCAGCGTTGATCGCGGCAGACTGTCGACGATAAACACCGACCTGGGCACTTTAAATGAAGCCAAGTTTTCCCGGCAATAGGCAATGATAGCAGCCTCGATGTCAGCCGTTACCTGCTCACTTTTGTTAGCGATAACAAATACCACCGGCACTTCGTCTAGCATGGCGTGTTGCTGCGCGACCACCGCGCACTCTTCAGCTAAACCGGTCTGCATCACCACCGATTCAATTTCAGAGGCGGCTACATTCTCGGCACCGACCTTGAGCATATCTTTGTCTCGATCACTGAAAAATAAATAACCCGCTTCGTCCTGGCGCACAATATCACCGGTTTCAAACCAACCCTGCGGGTCAAAAGCACCGCTATTGGCTGCGTCGTTGCGATAATATTCTTTAAACAGCGACACCCCGCGCACCCCGCGGATAAATAGCAGCCCACGCTCGCCGGGGCCAGCTAGCTGTCCTTGGCTGCTGCGAATTTGAATATCATATTCGGGTGCCACCCGCCCAATAGTACCGGCGGGTCCCGGATGGTCTACATCTGTCACAATACCGTGGGTCAAGGTCTCGGTCATGCCCCACCAGCCAATCATATTGAGTTTAAAGCGCTGCGCAATGGCCGGCACATTAGCCGCCGCTCCCCAAAAGCGATAGCTGTGCTGTGGCACTGGCTGCACACTAATAGCTTTAATTGCAAAGGGAATCATCGAGGCCCACGTCAGTTGGTATTGCAGTGACAACGGCCAAAAACGCGACGCTGAAAATTTAGGCTGCAGCACAAACATGCCCCCCACCCACAGTGTAGACAGCATCGAATACGTCTGCGCATTGGTGTGAAACAACGGCATATACACCAAGGTGCGGTCTTCGGGGCCAATGCGCATATGGCTGGCACAGGTTTTTGCTCCCCACAGGCCGTTGGCGTGGGTCCACAGCACCGCTTTGGGTCGCGAAGTAGTACCGCTAGTAAACTGTACTGACAGGCTGGCCATAGGCTCAGCCGGACGCTTCGGCAACGTCGCACCATCGGCAGCTAACAAAGCGGCGAAGGCAATATGCTCGGTAGGTGCGGTTTCACCGGTAACCACCACAAATTTCAGCGCGCTGCAGGCAGACTCAATCATCTCGACGTAGTCCGGCTGGGTGATAACACAAACAGCATCAGTGTGTTCACAAAAATAACGCATATCCCGGGCCACGCTGTGGGTGTTGGTCGATACCGCCACCGCACCGAGCTCGGCGCAGGCAAACCAAGACAGTACAAACTCGGGGCTATTGTCCAAGTGAATAATAACAAAATCACCGGCCCGCACACCGCGTTCATACAAAGCGGCAGCAATCGAGCGGGCTTCGTATTGCAACCGGGAAAAGCTCCAGGACTGCGGCGAACCGCTAAAGGGCTGCCACTGCATAAACACTTTATCGGCGCGGCGCTGCGCCCATTGATCTAACAGCCAAGGTATATCTTGGCCGTCAAAACTCTGAACTTTACTGTGTTCTATCGCATTTGTTAACGTGTTGCTCATTACGGTAATCCCAAAACGGTTGGTGGTCAGTAGCGGTCTATGTGCAACGCTTAATACTGAAAAATGATCTGTGGGTATAACAACACCGGCACCATGATTGCCTGCTGCCAGCAAACGCCGTACTAGCTTGCAGCGAGCACCACTAAGAGCAAGCGGTAAAACCCCCTGCAATTTAGCTTACAACTGTAATGCCTGTGCTGCAGCGCGTTACAGCCTGATAACACTGTGAACACCTTTTAAAGCGCAACACTGTACACCCAACTGGCAAGCGGCGGCGATAGTGGCAGCGCTATCGTCAAAAAAATAGTGGCTGAGGCCGGCAGCCCAAAATGATCGAACCTATAGCCGCCTCATCGACTAGAGCACAATCAACATCGAGCCAGTCATTAGGGCCGAATAATGCTTGGGGCAGCTGCTGGCGTTGATCGGTAGCTGTGCCAGTATACGCTTGGGATTCGCGGCTAAAACCACATTACCCAGAGCAAAAAACCGCGCCGGCGCAGGCCTAAGGCCCAAGCGACCGCACTTCGCTGGCGCAGCGCAATGATTACTCAGTGAGCAACTAAACAACACCAAGCAAGCAACACCAGCCACCCAACATCACCCATGAATACTAGGGACGAAACTGCAGCGCCCGGGGCACTAACCGCGCTGGCTGTGAAACAATTTCATAGGCCAAGGCCACCCACTCGCAGATGTAGCGGCGGCTGTCGGCGGGGTCAATCATTTCTTCTAACTGAAATTTATTCAGTGGTCCCAACGGCCCTCTGGCCCCCTCGATACGCGCAAATAACTCTGCCCGTAGCGCCACCGGATCCTCGGCTTCAGCTAACTGCCGTTTATAGGCTGCCTCGATACCGCCCTCCGGTGGAATACCACCGGTGTCGGCGGCGGGCCAAGCCACTCGCATTGATGCGTTAGCTTTGGGAGTGGCATAATTATTACCCGCCACACCAAAACTGCGGCGCATTAATAGGGTGAAAATGGGTACCTGCACTTGAGCAAAGGCCACCATCCACTCGCCGCCCTTGCGAATAGTGCCGGCCTGTTCGTGTTCAATACCCACCGCAAAACCGGGGTTGTCGACTAAATTTAGCAGCGGTAGATGGAATAGGTCACAGACATCCAAATGACGCTTTAACTTGTCGCAACCGTCGGCGGTTAACGCACCACCGTTGACATGGCGACTGTCAGAGGCAATAACACCGACTGGATGACCGTTAAAGCGGGCAAAGCCGACCACTTGATCGGTACCCCAGAGCGCACCGATTTCAAAAAATGAATCTTTGTCCGCCATCAGTTCGATCCCCCGGCGCACGTCGAAAGTGGTGGTGCGGCGGCGGGCTACTAAGTTTGACAATTCTGGTTCCCGACGATCAGCTGGGTCGTTGCCATCCGCGGCCAACACCGGCGGTACCTGATACACACTGGGCGGTAAGTAGGACAAAAAGCGCTGACTCATCGCCACCGCCTGCTGCTCAGTCTCTGCCAAATTGTCGACCGAGCCATTGCAGGCGTGAATATGCCAGCCACCCAAATCTTCCTTAGTGACCTCGTAGCCCACGGCGTGAGACACCACCGGCGGGCCGGCAACAAACAGCTGCGCTAAATCGCGTACCATCACCGAGAAGTGACCCAGTACGGCCTTGGCCGCGCCAAGACCCACCACACTGCCGAGCAGTAAGTTAACCACTGGCACCGTGGTCAGTTGCTCCGCATACAAGGAGCTACCCAAGTGACCCGGCAAGTAGGAGCCGCCACCCCCAGACACCCGGGGCCGTCCGGCGACAATGGCGCCCTGGCTCTCTTTGGCGTTGCTATCGCCGTCTTTTTTCTGCGCGGGAACCATCGCCGCAACACTACCGCCGCCACTGCTGCCATCTAACATTCTAATAGAGGGTCGGCACATTTCTATCGAAAGTCGATCCAAATAACCGCTCTTGGCAGCAATCGCGCCGTCGGAGTGGCCGCCCCGGGAGGTAAAGTCGTCGGCACAGACAATCACCGTACGCCCATCGATCGCGCCCCAGCCGCCGATACTATTGGCCGGGGTAAAGTCTTCGATGGCGCCGCTGTCGTCGTAGGAGGCAAAACCGGCCACCGAACCGACCTCGCGAAAACTGTTTTCATCCAGCAGCAGTAGCACCCGCTGCCTACAGGTTAACTTGCCCCGACTCAACTGTCGGATCACGCCGGGATCCTTAGAGTCTGGGGCCAAACGGTCCAAGGCCAACTGTCGCAGGGTATTGACCTCCTCCAGTACCGGTTCCCAGCCCGACTGCGCCGGCTGCAAAGCGGCACTGGCGCTGGTATCGGGTTCCAATACCACTAACACTTGGGCGCCGCCAAGCAGATCGCCTACCGCTAAATCCTGTAGCGCCACCACCACCCCAGCGCAGGGTGCGGTGACTAGGGTTTCCATCTTCATAGCGGTTACCACCAACAAGGTATCACCGCTGCTAACCCGGTCACCCAGGGCTACTGACAGCTCCAGTACCGTGCTGTCCATCGGGCATTGGATCGCCCGCTGCCCCTCAACAACCGCCAGGGTCGGTAACGCTGGTGCCTTGTTTGCTGTGACAGACACCTCAGGGCTGGCCGCATTGAGTAAATCGAGTTGACCACTGGCACCGGCAACCGCGACGCTAAGCTGTGGTTGCTCAGCCAACAGTGAAGTGCGAGCATCACCCGCCCGAAATTGAGCGTGGCTAAGAATCGCTCGTAACTGTGCCAAGTTGTTGTCAATGCCCTGCAGCTGAAATTCTGCCAGTGCCAACAGTGTCCGGTCAACGGCAGATTCAAAAGATGCCAGCGAGCCGGAATTGCAAATCACTTTTGCCAGCAACGGGTCAAAATGGGGCGCTGGGCAATAGCCACGATAAGCACTGGCATCGACTCGCACCCCCACCCCTGAGGGTTCTTTATAAGCACTGATAGTACCGCCGCTACGTGCCACTACCCGCGCCTGCACCGCGTAACCTCTCGGCGCCGGAACCGCCGCCTGATTGGGCAAACCCAACTGGGTTAAGCTGGTGCCGGCGGCAATGCGAAACTGTGCCTCTACTAAGTCGATACCGGTGATCTGTTCGCTCACCGTGTGTTCAACCTGAATGCGCGGATTGCACTCAATAAAATAGTAATCACCGGTTTCCGGTTGCAGTAAAAATTCGACAGTACCAGCACTAACATAATTGACCGCCCCGGCTAGGGCGATCGCATCGGCCTGCATTTTTGCTCGAAGTTCCGGCGCCAATGACGGTGCCGGCGCCACCTCGATGACCTTTTGGTGGCGCAGCTGCACCGAGCAGTCCCGCTCGTGTAAATGCACCACATTGCCCTGAGCGTCCGCCAGTATTTGCACCTCGATATGACGGGCGTTAGCTACATACTTTTCCAGAAATACGGTGCCGTCACCAAAGGCCGCCTCGGCTTCACTGCCACAGCGAGCAAACGCATCAGCCATGTCGCTGCTGCCAGCAACCACTCGCATACCGCGGCCACCGCCGCCAGCGGCAGCTTTTAACATCACCGGGTAGCCCACCTTCGATGCTAGTTCGGCGGCGGCTTCAGCGCTATTCAAAGGCTGTTCACTGCCAGTAATAATAGGAATGGACAGCGACTGCGCTAGTTTTCGGGCCTGTATCTTATCGCCAAATAGGGACAGTATCTGGGCGTCTGGGCCGATAAACCGCAGCCCTTGCTTGGCACAGCGGCGGGCAAACTCGGCGTTCTCCGATAAAAATCCATAACCTGGGTGCACACAATCACAGCCCTCGTTCTGGGCAATCGCTAGCAGTGACTCAATATCTAAGTAGGCCGCTACCCCATCACCGGCCAGCGCGACGGCGCTATCGCCACAGCGGCTGTGCAGTGATTGCTTATCGCTGGCTGCAAAAACCACCACCGACTCGACCCCTAGAGCCGCCGCCGCTCTGGCGATGCGAATGGCTATTTCACCGCGGTTGGCAATCAGTACTTTACTGGGGACTGTCATAGTTATTCCTTATGGTCGGTGGTAAATAAATGTCGGTAGTGAATAATTATTGATAGTGAATATTCTTTGACGCTGGCAAGTCTGTGCGCCAGCTGAGTGCAACACTCAGCTAAAAATGTCTGCGAGGACTACAGTCAATAAGCCACTATCGAGCGCTTGGCCACCAGATGAAAGCGCCACAAGTTAAACACCATAGAAAATTGGGCGGCAATAGAAAACCCCAACCACAGGCCAGCGACGCTCATATCTCGGACGAAGGCAAAATAATAGGCTAACGGAAAGCCGATGATCCAGGTGGTAGCCAAACCGACAAACAGCGGCAACCAGACCACACCCAAGGTGCGCTGGCCGGTAATGGCGACCATATTAATACTGTTGAAGGCGAAAAATGTCACGAAGATCAGCAGCGTTGCCGCCGCAATGTGGGCTATTTCAGGCTCACTAGTAAACAATGCCAACAGGCTATCCATCGAGATAAACACCAGCAGCGACACCAGCACACCGACCACAAACACCAAACTGACACCGATCGCTCCGGCGGTCCACTGTGCCGGGCGATCACCGCGCCCCACCGCATTGCCGACTCGCACGCTAGTCGCCGATGCGATACCCATACCGGCCATCATAAAAAAGCCCGCCACATTAATCGTAATCTGAAAGGCGGCCAGGGCAATTTTTCCGATAAAGCCGGCCATTGCCGCTTCGACCATAAACGCCATCATTTCCAGCGCGCTGGAGATCGATAGCGGAATACCTATCTTGCGCACTTTTTTACCCATCGCCGCCAGCGCTTGTGGGCAGATAGCCTTGATCGAATGCAGGCCATATTGATCCCGGCCTTTCATCCGAAATAAATACACCACAAAGGCAATACTAATAATCCAGCGAGCAGCGCTAGAGGCATACATAGCGCCCTCCGCCCCCATCGGTTCAAAGCCGGCATTGCCGTATACCAACAGCCAGTTAAAACCAATATTGATAATATTGGCGAACAGCATTAACACCATGGAAACATTGGGCCGCTTGATACCCTCCATCACCGCGGCGGTAGCGGCGAAGACCATCACCGCCGGCATGCCCCAGCCGAAGGCCACCATCACCCGACCGGCACCCTCGGCTATATCGGGCTGCTGACCGCTCAGCAATAATAAGTCGCCGCCGGCATAGCTCACCGCCACACAGATAACCCCGAACGTCACACCGTGACGCATTGACGACCACCAAATAGTCGCCACCTCTTGCTGCCGACCGGCGCCATTGGCCTGGGCGGTCAAGATACCCGCCCCCATTAACAAGCCCATGCCCAACATCAACAACCAGTAACTCGGCGGTAGGCCAATACCGAGGTAGGCCAACTCTAGTGCCGCCACCTTGCCCACCATAGCGGTATCGACCACCTGTAGGAGCATAATGCCCAGTCGTGAGAAAATCACCGGCAGCGCCAATTGCAACGTTTCGCGCAACTGCGCTGCTAATCCAGCTCGAGTTGCAGTGTCGGTTTCGCTCACAAATAAACCTTATTGAACGGGGATTTGCTGCTGTGCAGCTATGATTATTATCAGTAACACCGACATCGCGGGGCGCTATAAAGTTACCAGACTGACTACCGCAATGACATTAACTTATTGGTAATTGTCAGCGCAGAGGCTAGACAACAGCACTGCGATGACAAGCGACGAAAAAAAACGTAGTATTCGCTTACCGAGTTACCCCGCTCAAATACCGAGAGCTGATCAACTTAGCCAATAATACCTTTGAGCTTTGCACCACGGGTTGTGGGTGCGCTGAATCCACCCTATTGTCAGCAGCTTTATTACGGCATTTTCAAGACGTTTGTTACTGCGGTTACTACGTTTGCTACGACCTTTGCCACAACGATTACCACAATTTTTACCACAGCTTTTATCACAATGTTTACCACAATTTTTACCACGACGTTGACAACAATGTTTACCGCTCGTGTACCAAGACGTTTACCACAACATTTTATAGTTAAACTCAGGAGATATCATGACATCTAAAATTTTCGATCTAACAGGTAAAGTTGCCCTGCTAACAGGTTCCTCTAAAGGCATGGGTAAGGCTATGGCCGAGGGCTTGGCGGAACACGGCGCCAAGGTCGTTATTTCTAGTCGCAAGCTGGACCAGTGCGAAGCCGTTGCCGCTGAAATCAATGCCGCCTACGGCGAAGGCAGCGCCATTGCCATCGCCTGTAATATTGGCTACAAAGAACAGCTTCAGCAATTAGTCGACGAAACCAAAGAGCGCCTCGGACCGATCGATATTTTGGTTGCCAACGCTGGCGTCAATCCGTTCTACGGACCGATGTCAGAAATTCCCGACAGCGCTTTTGACAAAATTTTTGCTAGCAATGTGAAATCTAACCACTGGCTCAGCCAGATGGTGTCCAAGGATATGCTGGCCAAGGGTGAGGGCTCTATTATGATTACCTCGAGTGTCGGTGCGTTCTCCGCCTCCGATACCCTGGGCACTTACAATATGACTAAGCTAGCCGATATCGCCCTAGTTAGAAACTTAGCACTAGAAATGGGACCCCAGGGTGTTCGCGTTAATGCTATCTGCCCGGGTCTTATCAAAACCGACTTTGCCAAGGCGCTGTGGGACAATCCCGAAGCACTGAATCGTGCCAACGAACAGATTCCGCTGCGCCGTCTCGGTGAAGCCGAAGACTTTAAAGGCATTGCTGTATTTCTCGCTTCCAGCGCCAGCGCCTATGTTACCGGCCAGGCAATGACCGTGTGTGGCGGCTCTAACATGTGGGCTTAAGCTGTTCTGCGGTGTCGACAGCGCCGCAGTACTGAAAGCTCTTTTCACCGATGTTTCAAGCTAGGTTGAAGCAATTTTGAGCCGAATTTAAACCCCTTTTTACGTATCTAATAATAGAGGACATTCAGATGACAGAATTTTGTTTGGTAGAAAAAGAAAATCACATCATGACTGTGCGCATCAACCGCCCAGATAAACTCAATGCACTGCACCCACCGGCCAATGCCGAGTTGGGCAGGGTGTTTGACGACTTCGCCGCCGACGACGATATGTGGGTTGCTATTATCACCGGTGAAGGCCGCGGTTTTAGTGCCGGTAACGATTTACGCTTTCAGGCGGAAGGCGGTGAGCGAGTGGATATGCCGATGGGGTTTGGTGGTCTAACTTCGCGCTTCGATTTAGACAAGCCAGTAATCGCCGCAGTTAACGGTGTAGCTATGGGCGGCGGCTTTGAAATAGCGTTAGCTTGTGACCTGATTATTGCCTCTGACAAAGCCAAATTTGCACTACCCGAACCGAAGGTAGGCCTGGCAGCTCTAGCGGGCGGAATGAACAGGTTACCCCGCCAAATAGGCGTTAAAAGGGCTCTGGGTATGATTTTAACCGGCCGCCATGTAGCTGCTGAAGAGGGCAAGGAGTTGGGTTTTGTCAACGATGTAGTACCCCACGATCAGTTGATGGAAAAAACCATGGAGTGGGCGAAGCAAATTATTCAGTGTTCACCGCTGTCTATCCGCGCCAGTAAAGATGTAGTCTATCGGAGTCTCGACTCGGCCTCGCTGCAGGAGTCAATGGAGGCCAGCTACGAATCAGTTAAACGCTTGATTAAGAGCGAAGACTTTATCGAAGGGCCTAAAGCCTTTTCAGAAAAACGCGCGCCAAACTGGAAGGGCCGTTAACCACTAGCCCTGCAATCACTACTGGCAAGCAACTGCGTGCCAGTAGTGAGCCCCGCTGTTACCGGCGGCTATAAATACTCACTCCCTCTTTGATCGTCTCTTCTATCTGAATATCTTTTATTGCCATTGGCGCAACCCGCAGTGGATTGGCTGACAGTACCGTTAAATCTGCCAGCTTACCGACGGTGATCGAACCTTTGCGATCTTCTTCAAAATACTGAAAAGCCGCATTGAGTGTCACTGACTTTAGCGCCTGTAGCGGGGATACTCGCTGCTCCGGCCCTAACACTTTGCCACTGCGAGTAACGCGGTTCACACTGGCCCATAACAACCGCATCATGTCCGGTGGCACTACCGGGGTATCATTGTGAGTGGTAAAGACCATATCGCGGGCAACGGTTGACTGCAATGGGCTGATTCTATTGGCGCGCTGTTCTCCAAATACTGAATCTCGATGCCAATCACCCCAATAAAATGTGTGGGCGGAAAAGTACGAGGGGATAACACCCTGGACTTTCATGCTATCAATTTGATCTTCGCGGACGGTTTGCGCGTGAATCATTACCGGACGTCTATCGGCAATACCCAACGCGGTGTTGGCCAGTGTTACCGCTGTCAATAACTGGTCGGCGGCGGCATCGCCGTTAGCGTGAGCCAGCACCGGAATATTGCGTGAGAAGGCTTGCAAGATAAACGCATTGGCTTCACTATTTTCCAGCGACGCATAGCCTTTGTAGTTCTCGTCTTGACCGTGGGGCGGATGACTATAGGGCTGGGTCAACCAAGCTGTCTTACCCTGCGGTGAACCATCCAGAAGTAATTTTATACCGCCGGTGCGATAGCGACCTCGGTAGTCAGAAGATACCGAAAACGCCTCAGCGATATCATCACCTTTGGATAACACAGGAAAACCGACCACATCGAGAATTAACTTGCCACTTGCCGCAACCGCTTCAAGATCAGCAATATTGGCCGCATTAGTAGCGCCGTCCTGCACCGTAGTTATACCGTGGCGGGCGTAATACAATTGGGCCTGCTCAATAAAAGCCAGACGCTGGGCCTCGGAGGCCGGCGGCAATTGACTAAAGACCTTATACATTGCGCTCTCTTCCAGCACACCGTTGGGCTCAGTGCTGCTGCCAACCCGGCGAATCACCCCTCCTGCGGGGTTTTTTGTCTGCGCAGTAATTCCAACCATTTCCAAACACTTAGAGTTGCAGCTCATTAAGTGACTGGAAACATGGATTAGCATAACCGGCTTATCTATCGAGATCTTATCAAGGTCGAATTTGGTGGGATGGCGCGCCTCTGCTAACAATGAGTCGTCGTAACCCCAGCCGTTGAGCCAGAGCATTTCTGGATGATCCTGATGCCATTGTGTCATCACCTGCAGCAGCTGCGCCATAGTGCTAACCGGTCCTGCTGGCGGCGGTTGAATCTTGGCAAAGCCCTCGGTCAAAGCCGTTAAACTGATATGGCCGTGCGCGTCGATCAGTCCCGGCACAATGGTCTTGCCGGCCATATCTCGCAACTGCGCGCCGGCGCCTGCCGCAGCTTCAACCTCAGCCCGAGAACCTACAGCAATGATCAGTCCATCGCGTACCGCCAACGCCTCGGCATTGGGATTAGCGCCATCGACGGTGACTATATCGGCGTTAATATAGAGCTGGGTAGAATGTAGTGGCACTGATGGACTGGCGGGCGGGCTCTGTGCTTGGTCATTGGCGCAACTGACCAGCGACAACGCGCCGATAAGCAGTAACAAAGGCAACTTCTGGAAAATAGTCACTGGTAGTATCCTTATTGTTAGTATAAATAATGTAAACGTGGTTATAAGATGTAGCGGTAATTAAAAAATATAGCGCTCAGCAACATGTCTGAGCGAGGCGATGTTAACACTACATTATCCTGAACTATAGGCTGGTGTTGCTAACTGCTGCGCTAGTGCTGAACTGCGTAGTCCCCAGTCAAATTTAGTACCCAATCTAATTTAGCCGCCAGTCTAATTTAGTCGCCAATCTAATTTAGCCGCCGATCTAGTGCTGTTGTAGATCTATCGGCTAAACAGGCCTCCGGCTTGATCTTGCGCTCAGCTGCGATCGAAGTCAGCGGCGTAGTCGACCTTGCTGAGTCCGACAAACTTAGCCTGTCGATTTAGTTCGGCGGCCAACCGCTGCCGCCGTTTTTTAGTCAAGCGAATGCCCGGCTCCAGCCACAACGCCTTTACCTTTAAGGCCTTGTTATCGCGATCAGCTTTCATATCAATACGGCCAATCAGACGATCGGCTTCCAACAGCGGAAACACATAATACCCGTATTGTCGCTTGGCCTCGGGTACAAAGACCTCGATGCGGTAGTCAAAGCCAAATAGCCGCAGCAGCCGTTTTCGATCTCGCAACAGCGGATCAAAGGGGCTCAATACGCGCAGCCGATCCGGCGGTTCGACCAGTGACTCACTGATTACCTGCGGTGACGCGAAGGCCTGTTGAATACTGCCATCAGCCCCCTCAACCGCAACCTCGATTAGCTGCTTAGCTGTTTGCTGGCGGCACCACTGTTTTGCCTGCGGTGACTTAACCGACTCCCAGTAAGCTGCCAGTTCCAGCGGCGAGGCAAACCCCAGCCGCTGAAGAGCCCCGCGGCAGGCCCATTCCACAAACGCCTGCTCACTCTGAGCTTTTTTTCGCAGCTGCGCCTGCGGGATAACCCGACTGGCCAAATCATAGACCTTTTGAAAACCGTCGCGGTGAGAGACCGACAACTCCCCAATGCGCCACAAAGACTCGAGGGCCGTTTTCGAGGGGTGCCAGTCCCACCAGCCCCCTGCACTGCTATCACGGTGCTGTTCGGTTTTAGCTTTTAAATCTCTGGACCGAGTAGGCCCTAAGGTATCGACATGGTGTAACACCTGTGCCTGCAACTGCTCAAAATCAATAGTTTCACCCTTCGCTATTTTAATCGGCGCCCGCTCACGCTCGCGCAGGCGCTGCCCGGCCAGTTCAAAACGGCGCAGCCAATGCGGATAAAAAGCCGTGGGTATAATCGAGGCGTCGTGGGTCCAGTGTTCAAACAACCGGCGGTCTTGCTCCTGCAATTGGCGCAGATGTTGCCGCTGGTATTGATGATTGCGGGCGAACAGAATCATATGGTGAGCGCGCTCCACCACCCGAATACTGTCTATTTGCACAAAACCCAGCTGCTCAATCAGCGCCTGCAAATCATCCTTGCTCTGCGGTTTATTCGGTGTCAGACAAAGCCCCTGGCGCTGCATAAAAATGCGCCGGGCCCGACTATTACTTATTTGCACTGTAGCGCTACACAACGCTATTCACCACTAGTCGCAGTGACCACGGCTAACTCATTTTCTCTTCAGAAATAGCATAACCAGCCGCCGCAGGAATGCACAGCCAGGCACCGTCATCGCGTTTTTCGACATGGGGTAATACCGTCACCAATGGCCGCGCCTTAGCTTGCTCGATAGCCTCGTTCACCGAGCTACTGAGGCCCAGCATTTCGACATTGAGCCGAGTTGGAAAAATAATGGTGCGAGTGCCCTGCTCAGCCTCTTTCAATGCCTGAGCCGGCTCGATCCACACTGAGTCCACCGACTCATGACCGTCGTGCAAGGCGAGGTGATCGCCCGGTGCCGCCGCCAGATAAAAATGGGTATCAAAACGTTTTGGCATCATCAATGGGGTGATCCAGTGGGCGAACTTATGCAGGCACTCGCAGGCTAAGGTCAACTGCTCGCGCTCAAGAAATTCGCCAATGGTCATCTCGCCTTTGGCCAGCGGATCACGGTAGTGCTCCAGCGTTGCCAGCCGCTGGCCGTCGATCATTGCCTCGCTACCCACAGGCCGAGCCAATAAAATGCCGCACTCCTCGAAGGCCTCGCGAATAGCACCGACCCGCAATTCCAGCTCGCCGTCGTCGATATCGTCAACGCCGCTGCACTGCGCCCGCACCTCGATATCACCGCTGGCCACCTTGCCACCGGGGAACACCAAAGCACCTGAGGCAAAATCGATCTGGTGGTGGCGCACCACCATAAAGACCTCGAGGCCCGGCTCTCCGTCACGCAGCATTAGAATGGTAGCGGCGGCAATGGCCAGGGATTTTTCTGCTGAATCTGACATACTTATTTTTCTCAATTATAATTTTGCGCCCAGTATCGGGCAATACTTTGCCTTTTACCAGTGGCAAAAGGCGTTGCGTTTTTTAGTCTTTTGCCGAGCAAAAAACCTAGGTTTAAGCGGTGTGTATCGATAATTCGGGCCCGGGATAGCTGGATCGGTTGTAATACCGACACTGCCATAACCGTTACTATTGCCAGCGCCAGCGAGGCTAAGCTGTCCGGCTGCGGCCCGACCTAACAGAATGCACGAGGCGCAAAGGCCTGTTAGATCGATGCTAAACAGACGCTAAGCCGATCCATAGCGAAACTGCCGTGCGGGCTAAGACTTACTGAAAGCCGCCATGCGTGCGGCTGAATCAGGGCCTCTACCGGGGCTGTTTTCACGTTCGTGCAGCAGCGCGTCCTGTAGGTGTCGTTGCTGCCCCGCTAAAACCAGTGCCTTGTCAGCGCGCAAGGTAAACCATGAGTTTTTGACAATGTCTTGGGCCAACTGCCAACTTCTGGCGGCCAGTTGATCGTCTGCTACGCAATAGTTGGCCAAGCCGATAGTGACGCTCTGTGCTCCGCTTACCACCCGCCCCGTTAACATCATCTCCTTGGCGCGCAGCAAGCCGATACGTCTGGGTAGGCGCTGACTCATACCCCAGGTTGGGGTCAGCGCCCACTTACCGTGAGTGTCAGCAAATTTTGCTGACTCGCTAGCAACCAACAAATCACAGGACAGCGCCAACTCCAGTGAACCGGTATAACAATGCCCCTGTACCGAGGCAATAACCGGCTGTGGTAGTTGCTCGATGGCATCGAGTGTCTGCGCCTGAAAATGCTGACTCGGTGCGATGTCGCCGTTCAAAATAGCCTTGAGATCATTGCCCGCGGAAAAAGATTTGCCCTCACCGCGCAATATCACGCAGCCAACAGATTCCGTTTCACTCGATATCCGATCGATATGATCACGCAACTCGACAAACATCGCCGGACTCAGCGCATTCAGTGCCTGCGGTCGATTGAGGCTCAAAATCGCCACGCCTTCCCGGTCTTCTCTGGTTACTAATGTCTGTTCAGCCATTACCGATCCTCTTGTACGCTATTTAATTCAGCCCAGGTGGACAGCTTACCTAGCTAACACCTAACCCGATACCTATCCCAAGACCAAGCCCAAGCTCAAGCTCAAGCTCAAGACCATAGCATAGATCTCCAGCTGTCTTGTACCGGGAATTTTTGCTAAGCTCATCGCTAATGCGCCACTGTCGCCTAGCACTATTGCCTAGCACTATTAGCTAGACCCTGGGCCTAACACAGGGCCTAGCAAAGGGCGTAGCACTTGGCTTAATACTAGGTTTAACACTGCCCCGCCGCTCTATTAACACCAACAGGACACACTCCATGCCCAGCGCGCTCAGCGAAGTACTCGACCTACTTGACCTCGAAGCCATCGAGGTTAATCTATTTCGCGGCCGCAGCCCAGAGACTCGTACCCAGCGCGTTTTTGGCGGACAGGTTATCGGTCAGGCGTTGATGGCGGCCTACCGCACCGTAGAGCACCGATCTTGCCACTCTCTACACGGCTACTTTTTACGCCCCGGTGATCCCAAGGCGCCGATATTGTATGAAGTAGACCGTATTCGCGACGGCAAAAGTTTCACCACTCGGCGGGTAGTTGCGATTCAACACGGCCGCGCCATATTCAATCTGGCGGCTTCATTTCAGGTGTTTGAGGAAGGCTTAGAGCATCAGGTTGATATGCCGGAGCAACCCAAGCCGGCAACACTGAAGACCGACTTGGAACTGCTGCAAGAAGATGCCCACAAGTTACCAGAGAGTATGCGCGCATTTGTACTCGCCGAACGCCCGATAGAGCGACGCCCAGTCACCCAGATATCGATGCTCAACAAAGCGAAACGCCCGCCCTATCAAAACATTTGGATTAAGACCAATGGCACCCTGCCCGACGATGTACCGCTGCACCAATGTGTTTTAGCCTATGCCTCAGATATGTCGCTACACGACACCGCCACCCTACCCCATGGCGTTAATGGCTGGGAGAAAAACCTACAAATGGCCAGCCTGGATCACTCGATGTGGTTTCACCGGCCGTTTCGTGCCGATGAGTACTTAATGTATATACACGACAGCCCCACCACCTCCAATGCTCGAGGCCTGAGTCGTGGCAGCTTGTATACCGAAGAGGGTGTTTTAGTCTGTAGTGTGGCTCAAGAGGGACTGCTGCGCATGCACGACTAGCACACAAAATAGAAGTGTTAGTGTTCGCCGCTGCGCTAAATTCATCCTAGGATTGTTGCAGCTAGCCAAACAGATTTTTAACCCGGAGAAGGACCATGGATACCAGCCTCGATACGGCCAACTATCTGTTACTAAGCACCCGCAAGAGAGATGGATCGAGTGTTGCCACACCGGTATGGTTTGCCAGTGACAGCCAGTACCACTACGTTTTTTCCGCCGGCGATGCCGGTAAAGTGAAGCGTTTGCGAAACTTTGCTGAAGTTAGCATTGCGCGCTGCACTGCCACCGGAAAACCGCTGGCCCAAGCACAGGACACGCGGGCCACGCTATTCGATGACGCGGCCACCATAGCCCAGTGCCACGCACTGCT
>JBLHLU010000037.1:0-19613 GCA_047623385.1 Paraglaciecola psychrophila | reverse complement strand
AACACAGGAAAACGCGGGCCAAGGCCAAAGTACCGCTGCTGCCAACCTTCTATTTCGAGGACGAGCAGGGTAAAGAAATAGCGGTGACTGACTCCAGCCCGCTGATCCGCCGTTTTGAAATAGACTACGCCGGTCGCTCGGCAATTCCCAGCGACCCGGCTCTGGCCTTTATCGATATGCTGTTAGAAGACTACGCCGACGAGTGGCTGACCAAGGCGATGTTCCACTACCGCTGGTACTACGACGCCGACATTAAAAAGGCCGGTGATATCTTGCCGCGCTGGGGCAGTATTTCACAGCCTGAAGAGCAGGTTCAAGCGCTGGGCGAATACGTTCGCGAGCGCCAGATCTCACGGCTTTCCTATGTTGGTTCCAACGAAATAACCAAGCCCGTAATTGAAGAGAGCTTTAAACGTTTCATCCATATTCTTGACCGACACCTAAGCGATCAGCCCTTTTTAATGGGTGAGCGGCCTGGGTCTGCAGACTTTGCCGTATTTGGTCAGCTGACTTGCCTGGCACTGTTTGACCCAACCCCGCAGGCCATTATCTTGCAAGAGTGCCCCCGAGTGTTCGCTTGGGTTGAGGTGGTGGAAGATTTGTCGGGTTATCTGGTCGATGAAGACGACTGGCTGGATGTCGACAATGCGCCGCAAACGCTAAAAGAGCTACTGTCCGAGGTCGGGCATATTTACGCACCCTATTTAATCGGCAATGCCCAGGCAGTGATCAACAAAGACGCATTGTTGGAGATGGAATTGGACGGTAGGCCTTGGCAACAAAACCCCTTCAGCTATCAAGCGAAGTGTTTGCTGTGGCTGCGCGAAGCCTATCATGGCCTTGCTGAGGGCGACCGCGGGCGCGTAGATAAACTGTTAGAGGGTACCGATGTGCTGCAGTTATTTAGCTAGCGGTGCTATAGCTGGACGCTTTAGCCTAAGTCATAGCCGCTGGGCTCGGGGAACACACTGGCTGCCGGCGGATCAACCGACAAGCGTCGCTGCCGTATGTCAGGCGGTGGTGTTGAAGTGGCAGCGATACAATATTCGTATAGCTGCATCGTATTCAAAGCCACTGCTTAGTGTGTGCCGGGCGCCACTGCGCAGAAATCTACAGCGCTGTCGCCGCTCTCAGTGCCGGTGTAGAATGCCCGATTTATCAGCGCAAAGACCTACCCTACAGGAACCCGTAAAACCATGAGTGAAAAGAAAGTCAGTAACCGCGTAACCGCCATGACTGGCACTGATTACCCTATTATTCAGGCTCCCATGGGCTGGATTGCCCGGGCCCAGTTGGCCTCTGTGGTCAGCAATGCCGGTGGTATGGGCATTATCGAAACCGCCTCCGGTGAGCTGGACAATATCAAACTCGAAATCGAGAAAATGCACACCCTGACCGACAAGCCCTTTGGTATGAATGTGGCACTGTCTTATGTTAAGGGCACCAATATTGTCGACTTTGTGATCGAGCAGGGCATTAAGTTTGTCACCACCTCTTCGGGTAGTCCCAATGTCTGCACCGCCGATTTTCAGGCCGCGGGCATTAAGGTTTTTCACGTGGTACCGACCTTGGATATGGCGATGAAGGCGATAGATGCCGGTGTCGACGGTCTTATCGTTGAAGGCGGTGAGGGCGGCGGTTTTAAAAATCCCATCCCGGTAATGACCATGGTATTACTGCCGCTGGTGCGCTCGCAAACAGACCTGCCCATTATTGCAGCGGGCGGTATTGCCGATGGGCTGTCAATGGCGGGCGCCTTTGCAATGGGCGCTGAAGGTGTGCAAATGGGTACTCGGATGCTGTCTTGTACTGAATCACCGGTGCATGACAATTGGAAGCAGGCAGTGGTTGACTCGAAGGCTACCGATACGGTGTTTTTGAACCAAGCCGGGCGGCCGGCACTGCGAGCACTGCGCACTGAGCGCACCACTGAACTGGCGACATTGGGTAAATTCGCTGTTTCCGACCATATGGCCAATTTGCAATCGCTGTATTTTGGCGGTGATATGGAGGCAGCTATACCGCTGTCGGGTCAGGTCTGCGGTCGTATCGATTCGGTAGTTCCGGCCAAAACCGTGATCGATGAGACGATGAGCGGTTTCTATAAAGCGGTGAATTCCCTCAGCAGTCAGTACGGCGGTTAATATTTTGGAGCAATAATCGTTAGATCATAGAGGGTGCTGCGCCCAGGGCTTGACAGAGAGTGCGTTCTGGCCTTTTTGTTAGCGCTGAGGCCGCCTTGATGATTGCCACTGTTTTCCATCGCCAAAGCGTCTGCGAGCGACTACTATATCAGCAATAATTGCAGACACAGCTGCTGGCACAGTACTGGTGTTAATCGCAGGTCAGCCATAATAATTGAAAGGAGTTATTCTCATGAGCCTGTTAGCCACTGTTTTTCGGCAAAGCTTAACCCTAGCCGCTAGTCTAGTCACCAGCCTAGTCAATGAGCTTCTGGTCGCCAGCACCGTCTTTGTTGCCGAAAAGTCCACTATGTTGATGATCCGGGGCAATACTATCGTTCACTCAAAGCTCAGCAGCACCAACTGCGCCATGCTGGCTTATCCAACCCCGACTATCGACGGCATTGCCTATAGGTCTAAAGCGGGGGCCGTTAGCCACCGTTTTTTAGCTGTCCCTGCCAGACAAAAACCCGCCTCAGTTGTGATCAATAATGATCTGGAACAAGCGCTGCGTTACCCCGCAAGTCAGTACTAACCGATGATAGCGATAGATGAGAATACCCCCGAAATGAGCGATACTTTAAATCAATTGCGCCAGCTAATGGCGCAGATGGAGGCGACAGTTGTCGGTCAGTCTAACGTTGCGCTGTCGCTGACCATTGCCCTATTGGTTAACGGTAACTTGTTGTTAGAGGGACTGCCGGGCACCGCTAAAACCCGCTCGATTAAATTGTTAGCTGAGATACTCGAAGCCAGTTTAGGGCGGGTGCAATTTACCCCAGACCTGCTGCCCTCAGATGTGGTCGGCACCGATATGTACCAGGAAGTAGAGGGCCGCCAGCAGCTGACCTTTGAGCCCGGCCCGGTGTTTAACAATCTCATTCTCGCCGACGAAATTAACCGCGCTCCGGCTAAGGTCCAATCGGCGCTGTTAGAGGCGATGGAAGAGCGCCAAGTGACAGTGGGCGGTAAAACCTACCCATTGCCGGCGCTATTTATGGTGTTGGCCACCCAGAACCCGATCGAGCAAGAGGGCACCTATCCGTTACCCGAGGCGCAGACCGACCGCTTTACCCTAAAGGTCTGTGTCAATTACCCTGACGATGCCGCGGAGCTCGATATTCTACGCTTAGTGCGCAGCGAAGAGCATCCCGGCACAAAGGTCGCCACTGTGGTGAACCAAGACACGGTATTCGCTGCTCGAAAGCAAGTGCAGGGGGTATTTATCAGTGAAAATATCGAGCACTACATCGTTGCGCTGGTGATGGCGACGCGCAAACCTGAACGATTTCCCGCCTCGCCGCTGGCACAGTGGATTGAAGTGGGCGCAAGCCCTCGGGCCAGTATTGCGCTGGACAAGTGTGCCCGCGCCCACGGCTGGCTCAATGGCCGGGATTTTGTTAGCCCAGAGGATGTACGTGGGGTACTTTATAGTGTGCTGCGCCACCGACTGATACTCAGCTACGGGGCGATCGCTGAGGGGGTGACCCCAGAGCAGGTGATTGATGAGTTGCTGCGGCAAGTTGCACTGGCGTAATGCCAACGACCCATTGTTGATCAATAGCTAACGAGCAATAATTGCCCAGCAAAAACACACCAGAGTGCAGTAGTGGTCGTCAATGTCCCTCGCTACTCAACTGGTACCGCAATCATTGGTGGATACACATGCCTAAACGTCATTCAAATAGCGCCACTGAAGAGTCTCGAGTTTACAGCTCGGTGGCTGCGCTGTTGAAGATACGTCAGCGGGCCAAAGGCTTTAGTTATCTGCCCAAAAAAGCGCTGGCAAATTTGCTCTCCGGGCGCAAGCGCGCCAGTATTCGCGGCCGCGGCCTGGATTTTGAAGAGCTGCGCAATTACCGCCCCGGTGACGACGTGCGCAGTATCGACTGGAAGGTGACGAATCGCAGTGGCCGCCCCCATGTGCGAGTCTACAGCGAAGAAAAAGATCGGCCGGTTGTAGCGTTAGTGGATCAGCGTCAGTCTATGTTTTTTGGCAGTATCGACAAAATGAAGTCGGTACTCGGCTGCGAGTTGGCGGCACTGATGGGGTGGCGTACCTTAGCCGTCGGCGATCGCTTTGGCGCGGTGTTATTTAACGATCAGCGCTGCGAAGAATTTAGGCCGTCGCGTTCTGAACGCTCTATCATGGCATTGCTATCACGGCTGGTGTCGATGAATAGGCAGCTACTCGCAGCGCCTAACACCACGCCACTAGCGGGGCAGCTATTGGTGGCACTGAAACAAGCCGGGCAACTACTGCACCGCGACGGCTTGCTCATCATGGTAAGCGATCTAGCCGACTGGGACGAGGCGGTGTTGACGGTGATTAGAAACCTGTCCCAGTGCAACGACGTCTTAGTATTGCATCTGTATGACCCGCTGGAACAACAACCGGTGACAGCGCAGCCAATGGCTTTCAGTGACGGTAGCGATCAGCTGCAGGTAGACATTAGTCAGCAACAACTCAGTGCGCGTTATCAGCAAGAATATCACGAGCGCTTACAAGCGATTGCAGCTGATCTACAGAGCTTGGGTATTCCGCTGCTGCGGCTCAGCGCCGGCGAAGACTGCGTTGAGCAGTTGCGGCAATTTTCCGGACGCCCCCGGTGAATAACCCCGATCCTTATTTTGGCAATCTATTACTGCAAGGTTTTCAAGAGGCAGCTTGGTTGCCGCTGCCTTCTTGGGGGGCGCCGACAGCCGCTTGGTATGTGCTGTTGGCACTGCTGCTGGGGTTGTTGTTACGGTGGCTATACGGTGTCCTTCGCGCTTACCAAGCCAATGCTTATCGCCGCGCTGCACTGACAGCACTGCAACAGTTGTGCCGCGAGTTTGTGCACAACCGGGGTGACTTTCAGCGCTATGTGCAGCTGTTAATGGTGTTGCTCAAATCGACGGCGCTGCAGCTAGCACCTCGGCCTAGGCTAGCAGCGCTGGACGCCGAGCAATGTCTGCACTATTTAAATAGCCGCCAACAGCGCGACTTTTTTTGTGCAGATTCGCTGCAATTGGCTGGCGGCGCTTACCGCCGCAGTGCTGCTAGCGATACTGCTGTGGCAGCGTTAGAACGCGATATTGAGCAATGGCTGCGCAGTCATAAAGCGCTGGAGTTGACTAGCGATGATTGAATTCGTCTATCCGCTATTCGCGCTGTTAGTGCTGCTGCCGCCGACAATGTTATTGCTGTCGCCCTACCGCCGCCGAGTTAGCGCCTACCGAGTGCCCTTTTTTGCCAGCCTACAGCGACTGAGCGGCGAGCGACGCCAATCTGCAGCACTGCTGCAAAGTCGCAGTCCACTGCAAAAAGGGTTGTTAGTGATCGCTTGGCTTTGTTTGGTCACCGCGCTGATGAAGCCGGAGTGGGTGGCGGCACCGGTGGAGCGCAACAAAGCTGGAAGAGATTTACTGGTAGCCGTCGACCTATCCGGTTCTATGGCGGCTAAGGATTTTGTTGCCAATACGGATACCGGTGACAATGGCGCGATCGATAGACTAACGGCGCTTAAACAGGTGCTGATAGATTTTGTCGCCGAGCGCGAGCATGACCGTCTTGGGCTGATCGTATTTGCCGATGCACCTTATTTACAAGTGCCTTTGAGCGAAGACAAGGCCACTTGGCTGCGACTACTGGCAGAGACGCAGATCGGCATGGCTGGGCAAAGCACCGCCTTTGGCGATGCTATCGGCTTAGCGATCAAACTGTTTGAAGGCAGTGATCGGTCAACTAAAACGTTAATCGTGCTCACCGATGGCAACGATACTGGCTCGATGGTGCCGCCGCTGCAAGCGGCTATTATTGCCGCGCGGGCCGGGATTACTATTTACCCTATCGCCATCGGCGACCCACAAACTCAGGGCGAAGAGCGACTGGATATTGAAACTTTGCAGCAGGTGGCTACCATTAGTGGCGGGCAATTTTTTCAGGCCATGGACAGCACTCAGCTGAGCGCAGCGCACGATTCGATAAATCAGTTAGAAGTGGAGATGTTTGAAACGCTGCGCTATCGACCCCGTCAGGGCTTGCATCACTTCCCGCTGGCGGTGCTGGTGGGTATTTTGCTGTTGAGCTTAGCGCTGGCAAGTTGGGCCGAAATTAAGCGGGCGGCGCAGCATAAGCACAGGTTGGCAGATGATTGAGTGGCAGTACTTTCATTTTTTACGCCCGGGGCTACTGTATTTATTGCTGGTGCTGATGTTTGTTATTGGGCTGCTGCTGCGCTCTGGTTTACACCGTACTATTGCCAGTGCTATCGCCCCACACTTGGCTAAGCATTTGCAAACCGGCGCCGCTGGTCAGCGCTGGCTCAATCCGCTGAACCTGTGTTTTGCCCTCACCGCGCTGGCTATTGTGGCGCTGGCCGGGCCCACTTGGGACCGCCAATCAACGCCTTTTAGCCGCGATCAGTCGGTATTGGTGGTGTTGTTAGATGTGTCTGAAACCATGTTGCAACAAGATATACAGCCGTCTCGACTGGCCCGTGCCAAGCAAAAAATACGCGATTTGTTAGCGCTGCGACCGGGTACACTATCGTCTTTAATAGTATTTTCTCGCAGCGCCCACACGGTACTGCCGGCTACCGACGACAGCGATATTTTAAGTTATTACCTCCAGTCGATAGAACCGGGCTTGCTGCCGGGTGAGGGCTCGTACCCGGAGCGCGCGCTGGCACAAGTGGCGGCGTTAAATCTACCGGCCTCCAGTCCAGTTACTGTGCTGTGGGTGGGTGATGGCGTTAGCGTTGCCAGTGCAGTTGCGGTGCAAGATTTTATTGAGGCGCGGGGCTATCAATTGTTGATATGGGGTATCGGTACTGCTGTGGTAGCAGTACCAGGCGACGGTGTACTGTTGCCCTTGGAACGTGAGGCGCTACAGTCCATCGCCGCAGCCAGCGGTGGCCACTACAACGAGGTCACGGTAGATGCCAGTGACATCAATAAGATCAACGGAAAAATCAGTCATTTTTACAGTGCCGTAGAGGATGAGTTTTCACCTTGGATAGACCGGGGGTATTATTTACTGCTGCCGATTGGCTTAGTGTTGCTGCTGTGGTTTCGCCGTGGCTGGTCACTGAGCTGGGTGCTGGTGGTGGCGCTGGGTTTAGGCCCACTGAGCAGCCTACCGCAGTCGGCCAAGGCAGAGTTGCTAGCACCGCAGACGCTTCAGCACAGTGACAATACAACGACCGCGACACCGGTACAGCGTTTTTTGCGGCTTTGGTTTAGTCCGGCTCAGCTCGGGCGATGGTATTTTGAACGCGGTGAGTACGCCCTCGCAGCGCAATATTTTCGTGACCCACTGTGGCGAGCGCAGGCTTACTACCGAGCTGAGGACTTCGATACCGCAGCCCACTATTTTGCCAAGCTGGACAGTGAGTACGCAGATTTTTTTCGTGCCAATTCGCTCGCTCAGGCGCAGCGTTATGTTCGAGCGGTAGCGCTCTATCAGCGTATTTTGGTGCAAAACCCCGGTCACCTCGGCGCCGCTAACAATCGTCAACTAGTGCAGGCGATTATCGATGAGATTAATTTAATGAGTACCGCTCAGCGTCAAGAACAGGGCGACTATAGTGAGGACAAGACTTTACCGCCCGGCGATCCCCAGCGTGCCCAAGGGGCCGAGCGGGAAAGTGGTGAACAGCGCGAGCGCAAGCAATTTAGCGCCGAGCAATTACTGGCAGATAATAGTCTCAGCGATATGTGGATGCGCAGTGTGCAGCGCAATGCCTCTCAGTTTTTACGGGCAAAATTTTCTATGCAGCGCCAGCAGCGCGGTGCCGTTGCTATTGCAGCTGAGCAAAATATAGAGCGCACTAATGAAACAGATTAGTTGCTGGCTGTTAATGTGTTTGGTGCTTATGCCATTGCAGACATTGGCGCTAAGCTTACAGGGTTTGATTGACCGCGATGAGCTGTCGGTCAAGTTGTCGCTGTCACCGCAGCGGATATCGGTGGGACAGCAGGCAACACTCACTATCGAGATAGCCACTAATCGTTGGTTTGGCGGCGGCACGACGATTAAAACACCGCTCAGCGACGATCTGTTATTGATCCAGCGCCAGCGGTTTGCGGTCAACTCTACTGAGCGCCGCGCCGGTCAAACCTGGGTGCTACAGCGCTGGTCGCTGTCGCTGTTCCCGCGCCGCGCTGGAGCTATCACCGTACCGCCGATAGCGCTGAGTTTTGCGGTTAACGCTGAGCGCGATGGTTTGGTAGTTGGCGCGTTCAACACCGCAGCGCTGTCTTTTAGTGCCTATCTACCTGAGTCATTACCTGCGGATAGTGATTGGCTGGCGTCACCAGTGGCGAGTATTAATCTGATGAGCGACCAAGCACTGAGTAATCTGGTTATCGGCGATGCTTTTACCCTAACCTATACTCTGCAGGCAGAGGATTTAATGGCGATGATGTTGCCAGAAATCAGCCTACCAGCGATACCCGGTTTGGCTATTTATCCAGCCATCGCGCAGCTTAAAGACGATAGTAACCGCGGTGCTAATAGCGCCAGTCGCAGCAGTGAGTTTGCCTTTGTCGTTGAAGCCGCCGGTCAATACACGATTCCCGCACAATCGATATTATGGTGGAACACCGATCAACAACAGTTACAAGTGTTAGCCACCGAGGCGCAAGTATTTACTGTGGCGGCGCACCCACCAGTGGCACGCGTTGGGGTAACAGCTATGTGGCTGCAGCCTTGGCACCGGTATACAGCGGTGCTGTCAGTGCTGCTATTGATTGTATTGCTGGTGCGCCGTGCCCAAAACGACAATCGAGTGCTCAAACCCCGCCCAGTGAAGGCGCTGCAGCGGCAGTTCGCCGAGGCGATTGCAGCACGCCAGTGGCATAACGCTGTTGCGGTAATGTATCGTTGGGTTGAACCTCGAGAGGAGGGATCGTTGCCGGACTTGTTGTCAGAGATTCAGCTACGAGGGTCGCCGCAGCAACCGCCCGACGACCTTGCTGAGCAGTTAGAGCGGTTATTTACCCAAGCCTATTCGAGAGAGAGTGCCGATCAAAACACTAGCCGCGATGGTCAATTTGTCGCGCTAGTCGACTGGGTAGCAGCGGCTAAGAGAGCGTCGCCCGGGGTTAACCGTTGGCGCCGGTTGCGAAAAAAAGACCCACCATTGCAGCTCAACCCTAGGGATTAATCAACAGCGATGAAAAAACACCGGCGATAATTGGGGCAAATGTGGGCTGGCAGTTTTTGTCGCCTATTAATACCTGCACAATAGATTTGGGCTATAACGGTTTTGGTGAACTGTTTGGCTTGAACGAGTAGCTCAAGTTTGAGCTGAGGCGGTTAAAAAGTAAAGTATTGCTACTGTTACAAATGCGAGCGGCAAAAGATTTTTTGTCCGCTGCTAAGCCCCCTTATAAGCCGTCGTTAGGGTGTTGGTGAATACGCGCTATGCGCCGGCAGTTAAGCCTCCAACATGTCGGTGAATTCACTGGCAGAAATTGGCTTGCTAATCAAATAACCCTGTAACAAGTCGCAGCCCATTGATTGCAACAGCTGTTGTTGCTCCAGCGTTTCAACACCCTCTGCTACCGAGGTTAAGCCCAGCTCATTACAAATACTGAGAATACTGCGCACAATCGCTTGGTCGTTGCCGACATCAGTGCAGTGATCAACAAAAGATTTGTCGATTTTCAAAACTTCTATCGGCAGCTTCTTCAAATAAGACAGGGAAGAATACCCGGTGCCGAAGTCGTCTATGGAAAAACTGATGCCCAGCTCGGCTAAAGTGTGAAGAATGGTGCTGACTCTATCAACATCCTGCACCAATACGTTTTCTGTGATCTCAAATTCGATCGAGCTGGCTGACAGGGCATATTTTTCCATCAGCTGATTAACCTTAACGATAAAATCAACGTCCAACAATTGCCGCGGGCTAATGTTGATGGCCAGGCGCATATCGGCATGCCACTGTCCCGCTAACTGCCACTGCTGTAGCTGTTTAAAGGAATGTTCTAGTACCCATAATCCGACGGGTATGATCAGTGTTGAACTCTCCAAAATGGGGATGAACTCATCGGGAGCAATTGAGCCTAACTCCTGATTATTCCAGCGCAATAAGGTTTCAGCTCCCTTCAATTCGTTACTTTTCATGTCGACCTTGGGTTGGTAGACCATTGAAAATTCTTCGCGGTCGATGGCTTCGCGTAGATTATTGAGTAACGTTAAGTGACGGAAGGCATTGTCACTCATTTCTTGTTTGAAAAAACTGTAACAGTTTCTTCCGCGATGTTTGCTGTCATAAAGTGCCAAGTCGGCCTGTTTGAGCAGTTCGTCTTCACCGCATTGGTCATTATTAAAGAGTGTTATACCAATACTGCAGGTCAGTGAATAAGGGTTGTTCTCTAGTAAAAACGGTTCCTGTATTAGTGTTTGCAAGATAGTTGCAACTTGCGCTGCCTTTATTTGAGATTTTTGAAGGTCGGGGTCTAACTCTTCCAGCAAGACAACAAATTCGTCACCGCCTAAACGCGCTAGAATTTCATGCTGGCGCAAACGCTTCTCTAGGCGTTTGGCGAATTGCTTTAGCAGTTCGTCGCCAAGGGCGTGACCGAGAGAGTCATTGATATTTTTGAAATGGTCTAAATCCATAAACAAAACCGCACTATAACAGCCGCTGCGATTAACTCGGTTGACTTCTTGGCCCAGACGCTGGTGAAAATAGCGGCGATTAGGTAAGTCTGTTACGGCGTCAAAAAACGCTTGGTGAGTGACCAGTTTCTGCTGTTCGATACGCTCGGTAATGTCAGTGACAAAAGAGGTATAACCCAGCAGTGTGTGATTGAGATCTTCCAGCGGCGTGCTAACCCACTCGCAATTGATGGCGGTACCAGACTTGGTCCAGTTTTCTAGGGTCGCAGCTGCGCTGGTTGATTTTTGTACCAAGGCTTTAAAATACTTTTTGCCGGCATCGTCTGCCAATAGTAGATCAGGTTTTTTTTGCACAACCTCACTTTCTAGATAACCGAATATTTTAGCTGCTGCGGGGTTCCATCGACGTATGGTCAAATGCTTATCCCACTCAATCAGTCCCAAAGGGCTGCTGTCAAAATGCAAATCCATCAGTCTGGCCGAGGCAGCCAAATCCATTGCTTGTTGCCTGAGCGATATCGCCTGTTTGATATTGTGTAGCACATTCGAACCATTGCGACGGCATGTCTGCCACATAAAAAGCATATAAATACAGCTCATGATGAACAGTAGCCAGCCGTATTGTTGATCCAGTGCGTACAGGCGCAGCGACGTAGGCACCAGAGCGCAGATCATAAACAAAACAAATGCCCTAGGGGATATTGACTGGGTACTAGCAGAGCCGGCGACTAGTCCCGCCACCGCAATAACAAAGGCTAATATATGTGCCGGTGAATTATCGGGTACTAAAAAATACAGGCCTAAACCCCAGTGTAAACCGGACAGGGCACTGGTTATTTCGTTGTGTATCAGCCAGGTTTTAGCCGAGTAGCGTTCGCTGTTATTTTTATGGAGGATGTACAGTAACGTGCGATGTAGACTAACGACAACAGCCAGCAGCAGCCAGGTTAAAATACTTCTAGTCGGCGCTACCGGCCACAATGCAAAAACATTAAGCAACACTAATAAAAAAGAGCCGCTAATAGCGACCGGGTAAAACTTAAATATCGTTTGCAGCTGATCGTGTAGAAACTCATTTTTTTCAGCTGCTTGCATACGATAGATCTCAGTAAATTTTTTATTAATTATTAGTAACCGCATCAAGTATATAAGTTGAGTACTGATAAATCCATTAAAGTGAGCACATTCAGCAAGCAATGTTGACAGCTGTCTAACAAGCCATGTTTTCCGCCATTTCTTTTGTTGCAGATAGCCGTCAACAGCCGTGTAGGCACGGTAATAGTGCTCTTTTTACCGGCCGTTACTGATGGCAATACGCTACTGGCGGTCACATTGCTGTTAAGCTGTGGCCAATTAATCGCATATTTTCCTCAGGAGCATAACAATGACACAGACAGTACTAGTAACCGGCAGCAACCGCGGCATAGGTTTAGAACTTTGCAAGCAATTACAACAGCGCGGTATGCGGGTTATCGGCTGTTGTCGGGTAAGCTCTGCGGCGTTAAGCGCCTTAGGTGTTGAGGTGATCGAAAACGTCGAGGTGGCCAGCGCTGAAAGCCTCGCCGTTTTGGCTAACACCCTAAAGGGGCAGTCGATCGACTGGCTGATTGCCAATGCAGGTATTGCCGATGGCGTTCGCAGCGGCATTGCTACGCAAACATTGGAAGCCAGTAGTATAGCCAGTGCTGTGCAGATGTTTGAAGTTAACAGCTTAGGGCCTTTGCTAACTACCCAGGCGTTGTTGGACAACTTATCGGTGGGCAGTAAGGTAGCGATTGTCACCAGTCGTATGGGGTCGGTTGCTGATAACGATTCCGGTGGCAGCTACGGCTATCGCATGTCGAAGGCCGCAGTTAACGCCGCTGGAAAATCATTATCGATCGATCTCAAGCCCCTAGGTATTGCTGTGGCGCTGTTGCATCCGGGCTATGTGCGCACTGATATGACCGGCCACAACGGGCTAATTGATTGTGATGAATCCGTTGCCGGCCTGTTGGCGAGAATCGATGAGCTGAGTCTGGAAAACAGTGGCGGTTTTTGGCACAGCAACGGCGAGTGCCTTCAGTGGTAGTGGTGTCGGTATAAGAAGTTGCTAGAGCGGTGGTAATTTTGCGCCGCGATGGCCAAGTGCGATGGCCTTGTGCGAAGGGCTAGTTCCACAGTCTAGTTCTATAGCCTAGTTCTATAGCCTAGTTCTATAGTCTAGTTGTGGCTCGGTGGGCGTGGGCAAGGGGCTTTATTAATAGCCTAATATTCACTACTAGCTGGCTTAATGCGCTGTAGGATCTGCAACGAGTTAGCAGTAGAGTTAGACCTGTTTCACCTGTTGTGGCTACAGTATTAGTGGTGCCAGTGCAGAAGGGCGTTGATTATGAGCTCAATCCGATAACGCCTTTTCTCGCCCCAGCGGGCTCTCGAGCAATATCGCCCACTGAAAAAATTCCGGTAATGGGCTAACGGCCAGACAACTGTGCTTCGGTGAATAACCTAGCGTTGCCGATATTGCTATTTGCTGCCAGCTGATTCAGCGTTTATATGCCCAGTAGCCTTTCGATACTAGGCGCTATGTTAATGTCAGTTGCTATCAGAACGGGCAGATACCACGGCCATCGTTCAAAGCACGGATTAATAAAGACGGTTTTATTACCCTCGATTGATACCCGTGCTGTTCTTGTTGAGCTGTAGTTGAGCTGTAGTTGAGCTTCAGTTGAGTTGTAGTTGAGCCTTTGTAGAGACGATGTTATAGCTGCAAATAAGTGTTTTTGTTACTTCGACGCAGCGCCTGCAATGGTTTTTACACGATTAACATTGGGTCTATTGCCGGTATGAAACGGTAATTACGGTGCTGATAGCAGTTATCGTCAATACAGCCATAATAAGCGCTGTGGCGGCAGCTGTAAGAGAGCAAAGGTGTTACTGTGACGAGGGCCGTCGCAGCCTACAGCCTAGTCTAAGGGCTTTGGCTCTGGCCCAAAAAAGCGATGCTTGGGCAACTTCCTAGGCCATTACTTTAGCACTAGTTTGGCACCGGGACGTTGAGTTTAGGCGCTTACAGAGGTATTGTTATGGGCTATAAAAATGAATAGATACAGTGAGTTGACGTCACCTGCTAGCATTCGATAGCGATCATCCAACGGAGTCGGCCCTATTCCCATGAATGCGCCCACAGACAGCAAATCTTGGAAAACCCCCGATAACGCGTTGGTGCTACTGGCGGCTGCGGCACCTTTTTGCTTTGGCATCTGGATGGCGCTACTCAATAACTACAGCGTGGAAGTGCTGCACTTTGGTGGCGGTGAAATTGGCACGCTGCACAGTATTCGAGAAATTCCCGGTTTTTTGGCGTTTACTGCGGTGTTTGTGCTGCTGATTTTGCGAGAGCAAACCTTTGCCTTGCTGTCACTGCTGATGTTGGGCTTGGGAGTCATGGCGACGGGTTTTTTCCCCAGTAAATACGGTCTGTATATCACCACCTTGATTATGAGTATCGGCTTTCATTATTTTGAGACGGTGCAAATGTCGCTGTCGCTGCAGTGGCTTAGCAAGGAGCAAGCCCCGCGTTCCCTCGGACGACAGATATCGTCACGCTCTATCGCCTCTATTTTTGCCTACGGCGCTATCTGGTTGCTGATTGAAGTTTTCGCCGTCGACTATATTTGGCTCTATGTATTGGGCGGCGGCGTTACTATTGCGCTAACAGTGTTTATTTGGACAGCGTTTCCCCGCATCGATAGTCACACTGTTCAGGTAAAGAAAATTATTTTGCGTCGGCGCTATTGGTTGTACTACGCCCTGACGTTTATGGGCGGTGCCCGCCGCCAAATTTTTGTGGTGTTTGCCGGATTTTTACTGGTGCAAAAGTTTGGTTACAGTGCTTCCGACGTGGCCGCTTTATATCTGTTAAATTACCTCATCACCAGTTGGGTTGCGCCTAAGCTAGGCGGTTTTATTGCTCGCTTTGGCGAACGCGCGGCGCTGATTTTTGAATACTGTGGTCTGATTGGCGTATTTCTGGCCTACGCAGTGGTGGAAAACCCCCAGCTAGCGGCGACGCTCTACGTGATCGACCACTTGTTTTTCTCTTTTGCGATTGCCCAGAAAACCTACTTACAAAAAATTGCCGACCCGGCTGACATCGCGGCTACTAGCAGCGTCAGTTTTTCAATTAACCATATTGCCGCAGTATTTATTCCGGTGCTATTTGGCACCTATCTGTGGAGCCTGTCGCCGTCCTATGTATTTTACGCCGGTGCTGCGATGGCTGTGGTGTCGCTGCTGCTGTCGTTACTGGTACCGCGCAATCCTGCAGCGGGCAATGAAACAACGCTAGGTGACAGGCGCGCAAGCCCCGCTATGGCTAATGCTTAGGCGCCAATAGAGCGAAGGGCCTTGGCAGCGTGCCGATCTGGCTATTAATAAAATTGCTGCGTAGTATTCTGTAGCATTCGGCAGTGATGGCCACAGCGGCAATGATAAAACACGGATTATCAACAATAACGATTGAATAAAAAATGGAGAGCGATATGGGACGATTAGACGGAAAAGTGGCTATTATCACCGGTGGTGCCGGTGGTATCGGCCAAGCGGCGGGCCAGTTGTATGCCGCCGAAGGCGCCGATGTATTATTGGTGGATTTGGATGAGGCATCACTGCAGCAGGCCTGCAGTGATGCGGCCAGCAATAAGATCAGCTACTTTGTTGCCGACATCACCCGCGCCGCGGACAACCAAGCGATGGTAGCCTGTGCCGAACAACGCTATGGCGGTGTTGATGTGTTTGTTGCCAATGCGGGTATTGAGGGAGAGGTATGCTCGCTCGTTGACGTTGCAGAGGCGCAGTACGATCGGGTAATGGAAGTGAATGTTAAAGGGGTATTTCTCGGCCTGCAGTCGACTATTCCCGCTATGCAAAAGCGTGGCGGCGGTAGTATTGTGATTACCTCCTCGGTCGCCGGTGTCGGAGCGGCGCCGCGCTTAAGTCCCTACAGCGCCAGCAAACACGCGGTGATCGGTTTGATGAGGTCGGCGGCTAAAGAGTATGCAGCTGATAATATCCGGATTAATACGGTCAATCCCTCGCCGGTAGAAACACGCATGATGCGCTCTTTAGAGAGTGGTTACGGTGGCGATACCAGTGTCGAAGGTATGGCCGCAGCCAAGGAGAATATGGCGGCGAATATACCCATGCAGCGCTACGGTAACCCTGAGGAAATAGCCAAGGTCATGTTATTTTTGGCCAGCGATGATAGCTCCTGGGTAACTGGATCGGTCAATATGGCTGACGGCGGTATGACCGCTTAGTGGTTGCGGTTCCAATAACGGGTACCCCCTGGCGATGGTGCCGCTTACGCCAGTGGCAAATTTTTCATTGCGCTTAGCTATGCTCAGTGCAGTGTGTTTAATAACAATCAATAAGCGAGAATTCAGTTTATGTTGAGCAAAGCCGACGACTATCCTATTCATCAAACCCCGGACCCGATTGCCTTTTCTGGGTCTGATCGCAACTTTTACGACCGTTATTTTTTTAACGGTTACGGCCCCGATGGTGAAAACTTTTTCGCCCTCGCTCTGGGCGTCTATCCGCAGCTTAATATTATGGATGCGGCATTTTCTTTTATCGACAGCGACGGCAAGCAACACGTTTTGCACGCTTCTAAGGTAATGCACATGGAGCGCTTGGATTTGCAAATTGGCCCGATATCGCTGGAGATTGTGGAGCCGCTGCAGCAGTTGCGGATAACTGTCGATAGCGAAGAACACGGGGTCAAAGCAGAGCTGTTGTTTCGTGGGCGCATGCGGGTACAGCAAGAGCCGCGTTACAACCGCCGCAGTGGGCCGCGCATGCAGATGGATGTTACCCGCATGACTCAGTGCGGTGACTACGAGGGCTGGATTGAAGTGGCGGGTAACAAGGTAATCGTTAGTCCCGAGACTTATACCGGCACTCGGGATCGTTCTTGGGGGGTGCGCGCCATTGGTATGAGTGATCCTCAGCCTGCAGCACCGGTAGTCGATCTGCAGTTTTACTGGCTGTGGGCGCCGCTTAATTTTGACGATCGGTTTAGCTTGTTTCACCGCAACGATGACGCTGAGGGTGTTGCTTGGAGTAATAATGCGGTGGTCGGTACCGCCGGTGGCGCCGACAATGCGATGGAGAAATTTGAAAAGTCTCGTCATGAAATAGACTACCGCCCCGGTTCCCGGCACATTGACAAAATGCGCTTATTTTTTGGCGAGCATGAGGAGGTACGTATTGATTTGGACATACAGTTTAATTTTTATATGTACGGTATCGGCTATATGAATTCGCAGTGGGGTCACGGGATTTACCGAGGTGAATTGGAGGTTGCCTACGAGGTGTTAGATTTTACCGAGCTCGATGCCACGGCCTTCCAATTTTTGCACGTACAGGGCTTTTGCAAAGCAGTGATGACGATTAGGGACGAGGCGCCGAGGGAGGGGCGGGGTATATTGGAGCAAGCTTTTATCGGTGCCCATAAACCCTCAGGATTTACCGAGCTGTTTGATCATGCCCGCTAGTATTATTTAATCCAACCTAATCCAATCTAATCCAAGCCATGAATAAGTACTGAGTAGTTATTACTCAGTACTTATTTCAATCTTTTGGCTACCGCTGATTGCGACTCTCGAAATACATTTCACATTTGTTATTGTGGCAGTGAGTTGTGCCGACAATGTTAACGCTGTTGCTTCAACTTAAACCGTGACCGGCAAAGTATTATCGGCCCAGCAGCTGTCGATGTCTTCGCCAGCTGAGCCGATTTAAAACTGTCTGGGCTACCGTTATAAAGAACATAATTGTGGCCCGAGTTTCAAACCAAAAAAACGACCCAGTCGATGGGCTGTTATCAGTTGTCGCTGTTTTTTGCCAAAATTTTGCAAATCAGCGGCGCGCAGTGGTACAAGCAAGAATAGTGCGATAGTTCGTCAAAGGGTTTCAGCGCCTGCACATTAGGCATAGAGGTCTCTAGCAGTTGGGCCATAGCCAAGGGAGACCAGTTGTCACTGCGCCCATGCCAAAGGGTAGTGGCTGCCTGGCAACGAGGCAGCGCCTCGCCCCAAGGCTCAACATAATGACGAATATCGCGGATATAACCGGGTACTCGCTTAGAAAAACAACGAACTAAGAGACTGCTGATAAAAGCTTTAAAATCGGCCTGCTCACGCATGCCTAGATCATCGCCTTTGGCACTGGCAAATAACATCTTGAATAACAGGCCCGGGGCAATCATCGACAATAGCGATTGCCAATAACACAGTAGCGAAAACAACAAAGGGAATTTAGCAGCAACGGCGAATATGCTGGCCCCGGCTATTTCGGTGTTTGCTTTGAGCTGTTGTAGTGGCGCCGCCGCTGATACTAAATGCAGATGGGCAACTTGATCTGACAGCAGGGTACTGACCTCGATAGCCACCTGAACACCAATGGAAAAGCCGATAATGTCGACCGGCTCGTTACCTGCGATAGCGGTAATTTTATCTGCCAGCTGTTGGTAATAGTCATGGCCGTGAATATTTTTGTCGATGGCAAATCTATCGAGACAGACAATATGTAAACGGGCATCTTTGGCATACTGATCAAATAGTAGGCTTTCGTCAGGTGCGCCGGGGGCGCCGTGAAAATAGAACACGTAATTGCCTTGCAGCTCGCCGCAGCTGGTAACATTCATAATGTAGCCTTTGTAATGGGATTTAATATAGCTGTGGGTATTGGGTTTAATAGCGCCTTCGGTATTGGGTTTTCTGCAACTGGGTTTATCAGTACAGCTATGACAATTATGTTAAGGGCAGTTTTAGCGCGGTTTGCCTAACGCCCGTTCTCAACGCAACCAAGCAAGGACTGCTCTAGGGTGGTTCGAGCAAGGGCTATTGCTACTGCGAAGTTATACCAAAAACAATGCCAAAATCACGCCGAAAAAAAGGCCGTAATCGTTGCCCGGGGTTGACCGTTTTTGATGCCAGCGAGGTACTACTGTTTTATTAACTCTACGGATGAGTTCATTAACACCGTTTTGGCCGCTGAGCGCTCGATCATTTTTACAATAGCTGATTGAATGACTTCATCTTCTCTAGCGTCTGTTTTGCTAGTGAATGTTTCGGTCATTGCTTGCTCACCTTCTTCACCGACAAAATTAACCACTACTTGCTCGGCACAATCGTCGCGGTGACCGCGATAGCTGATAGCAATTTCAGGATACCCTTTAAACCCCATTTTTGCACGCTTAGCGATTCTTTTTTTGGACTTATCTAGATTCATAATCTGTTTCCCATTGTTAGCCCGGGTTTGATCCGAGGCCAATATTGGTTGGCCGTCTCGCTCGGCAGCACCACGGCTGTAACCGCGTTAGTTGAGCTTAGTATTATCGCTAGCTGTAGCGCGGCGCTTTTTGGCTAGCGATGGTATTACAACTATCGATTAGCCGATAGTGTGTAGTAGTAATACCTTATGACCGTATTGTATAGCATCATTGTATAGCAATGCTGCATAACTATATTGTATAAAAACATTGTATAAAACATCGTACAACAACAGGGCATTTGCAATGCAGATTTACCAGCCTTGTTTTTCAACACCCTCTTTTGCTGCCGTGTTGCGGTCTCATCAAAGACTTGTTGCGGCCCAGAAAGGCCGTTCAAAGACTTGTAATATATCGAACAGCTAGTTTACTATTTGGCAGCAGCCTTATTGCCCGATGCCGTTAGTTCTTTTATTAACCGGCCGCTATGCAAGCCAATAGTTAACTCTATAGCTAACCTTCTAAACTATGCAGGTTTACCATGTCAGAACTTTCTTTAGAA
>JBLHLU010000036.1:0-20138 GCA_047623385.1 Paraglaciecola psychrophila | reverse complement strand
TGCAACGCGTCGCCGAACCCGGACCTGAAGCCTTAAACACCTCTTCTCTGTCCATTACCATTTTCACCGGACGACCGGACTTGCGCGACAGTATTAGCGCTACAGGCTCGCCGTAAACAGTGGTTTTACCGCCAAAGCCGCCGCCAATTTCACTGGCAACTACTTTTATTTTATTCAGTCCCATACTTAATAACTTGGCGACACTGGCGCGCACATCGAAATGCCCCTGGGTGCTACACCAAATCATTGACTGGCCGTCTTCATCATAGCGGGCCACACAGGCATGGGGTTCGATATAACCTTGGTGTACCGTCGGGGTATAGAATTCTCGTTCTACAATCACATCGGCGGCGGCAAAACCGGCTTCGATGTCACCTTTTTTAAAATCGGTTCTGCTGGCGATGTTAGACGCGGTAGCCGGCTTTTCAGCCAAACCCTCGGTGAACATATCATCGTGCAGCACTGTTGCACCGGCGGCAATAGCATCGCGTATATCCATTACCGGCGGCAACAGTTGGTAGTCTATCTCCACCAAATTAAGCGCCTGCTCGGCAATCGCCTCACTGGTAGCTGCAATGCCCAAAATAGCGTGGCCGTGATATAACACTTTGCCGTCAGCCATAATATTGCGCGCTAGATCTACCGAGTCAACAGTACCTTCGCCGGAGGCGATTGCCTCAACTGATACACTGGGAAAGTCAGCGAAAGTGGTGATTGCCATTACCCCGGTGAGTGCCTCAGCCTTAGTCGTGTCAATACGTTTTATCAGCGCATGGGCGTGAGGGCTGCGCAGCATTTTGCCCCAAATCATCCCGGGTAGCGCTAAATCTGCGCCGTAATTGGCCTTGCCAGTCACCTTCTCAAAACCGTCAGGGCGAATACTGCGGGTACCTATGTATTTATAATTCTGAGTCTCGCTCATTATTAAACCCCTCCCGCGCTGCTAGTAGTATTATTACTGCTGCTATTGTCACTATCGCTACTAGAGTCGCTGCCGCGCATGGTTTCAGCCGCATCCATCACCGCACGAATAATCTTGTCGTAGCCAGTACAGCGGCACAGGTTTCCCGCCAAATACAACCGGGCCTGTGCCTCGGTAGGATTCGGCATTTCCTTTAACATCGCCTGCGTCGATACCACCAAACCCGGGGTACAGATGCCACACTGCAGCGCCGCATGCTGCAAAAACTTTTGCTGAATAATGTGCAATTTATCTTTGTCTGCCACCCCTTCGATAGTGCCAATTTCGCTATTTTGCACCTCTGCGGCCAGTACTAAGCAGGAACAGACCAAACGCTGATCCAAAGTAATCGAGCAGGCACCGCAGTCACCGCTGCTGCAACCTTCTTTGGTACCGGTTAACTGCAACTCATTTCTCAGCACACTTAATAGGGTATCGCCGGGGTTACAAAGAAATTCGACCGCCTCACCCTTCACCGATGTTGCTATATGTAGTTTCGCCATCATTATTCTCCTTTTTCCCCAGTCACTCGCTGCGCTGCAATAACCGCAGCCCTCTTTACCAGTACGCCAACCACATGGCGACGAAACTCGGCGGTGCCACGGCGGTCACTAATCGGCTTTGATGCCGCTGATGCCGCCGCCGCCGCTGCCGCTAACGCAACATCATCAATACGAGAACCGATTAGCGCAGCGCCAGCGGCGGGTACTAACAGCGCCGTTGTTGCCACTGCACCTATCGCCACCCTAGCTGCGGTGCACAGACCGCTGTCATCTAACGTCAGGCTAACCGCAGCACCGGCGACGGCTATATCCATTTCGGTACGCGGAATAAAACGCAGGTAGGCGTCACGGGTTCTGGCTGCCGGCGCTGGAATGCTAATTGCTTTTAATAACTCGCCGGGCAGCATACAGTTTTTACCGACACCAATAACAAAATCCTCAGCCGCTACGGTGCGCTGACCGGCAGGCCCTTGAATAACGCAACTGGCACCATTGGCGATTAGTACCGGTATAGTGTCGGCAGCGGGAGAGGCATTACATAGGTTGCCGCCGATACTGCAGCGCCCCTGCACCTGAGAAGAACCGATTAAATAGGCGGCCTCAACCAAACCCGGGTAAACCGCGTTTATATCCTGACGAGCAGTAAAGTCAGCGCAATTCATCGCCGGCCCTAGAATCAAGCCCTGGGCAGTTAGCTCGGCGCTAACCATGCCGTCAATTTTTTTGATATCAACCACTTGTAAGGGCACATGGGACTGCGCCTTAGACTGAATAATTAGGTCTGTACCTCCCGCCAACACCTTGCTCGGACCGTCGCTGCTGGCGAGCAATTGCACGGCTTCGTCGATAGACAGTGGTACCTTATAATCAGCAATAGCCATTATTAACTCCTACAGGATTGAATTTTGATGAAATAGGCAAGTGCTCAGCAATGCTGATGCCACACAAACTTGTGTATCTAATCTTAGCTAGCGGGGTATTGAACTCTAAAACCGAATCGATAAGGTGCACAAACAGGCACCCGCGACTAATCATTTTTATTGTGCATCTAGCGGTTTATTGAGCAATGACTAATTCAATGGTATCCCGACATTGTTACAGTTGGCGAAGTCCTTTGCAAGGGTTCAAATACGTGACTCCATAGCCGCTACCACAGCGGCGAATCAAACCCATAACTGTGCTGTTACAGCAGCCTGACAGCGCATTTAAAGCATCGCCGAGAAGCTGCAAATAGATGAAACCGACGGCCAATCTGGCGATCGCTCAACTGCGCTGACAGCGGGCGTCGGTCGCACTGGGCGAAGCCAACCGTTAGTAACAAAAACCCAGCAAGAGACTTGCCAACAGATGTAGCGCTGCTATAAGGTTTGGCTCACGACGATAAACAGTCCCGCCAGCGCAGGCTAAACGGATCAATTATCCACAGACAACAACTAGGCCAACACCCATGACATATCCCCTGGAAGGTTTAAAAATACTGGATTTTTCCCGCGTAGTAGCCGGCCCTTTTGCCGGCAGACTACTCAGTGATCTTGGCGCCGATGTAGTAAAGATCGAGCCACCCGACGGCGATGTCACACGCTATTGGGGCAAGGAAATAGCCAATATAACCGGTTACTTTTTTTATCAAAATGCCGGCAAGCGCAATGTCTGTATTGACCTGCGCGCCGAGGGCTCGGTGGAATTGGTTAAGGCTTTAGTGAAAGAAGCAGATATCGTTATAGAAAATTACCGGCCCGATGTTATGCCGCGTTTGGGTATTGGCTACGACGATTTAAAAGCCATTAATCCCAAGTTAATTATGTTGTCCATTTCGGGCTTCGGTCAAAACGGCCCGGAGTCACGCCGCGCAACCTATGCGCCGATAGTGCACGCTGAAGCCGGTTTAATCCACCGCATGTCAACTCGCACTGGCTTGCCGCTGCACGGTTTGCCCACTTCACTGGCCGACACCAATGCTTCCTTACACGGCCTAATAGGTATTTTGTCGGCGGTGATCATGCGCGATCGAACTGGGCTGGGACAGCATATCGATATCGCCATGATTGACGCTACCGTAGCCACCGATGACCAGTTACATTTCGATATCGACGACTCTGTGACTACCGGACCGGTGGGTGATGAGATTTGGGAACTGCCCTTTGGCAATATTTTGCTGTCGACCGATTTCAGGCTGCTGTTTCGGCTGCTGGTCAGCGAGATGGGGTTAGTTGACCCCGCCACCGCGGGCATGTCACTGAAAGAAAAAATTAGCGCCCGACGCGCCACGGTGGCAGACTACGCCAATACCCTAGACACAGCGGAAAAATGCGAGTCGGTGTTCAAACAACTCAATATCGCCTGGGGCATTATCCGTGAACCCGGCAACGTTGAAGAGCAGATAACACTTAAAGCACGGGGTTCGATTGTACAAGTCGATGATAGAGCCGGCGGCACCCGGCCAGTTACCCAGTCACCCTACCGTTTCTCCAATGCTGAGAGTGGTATTCGCGGGCCAGCACCACACCGGGGCGAGCATAATAGTGAAATACTGGATCAGTGGCTGGGACAATCAGCCGAGTCCATAGCGACATTGGCCGATAGTGGCGTACTGATTTACGACGCCGACTGGAAACATTCTTAGGCTATTGTATGATCTTAGCGGGCTGATTTTAAATCCCCTCAGGCAATAGTTTATGTGAATCAACAACTACAGACATTCAGTCCGTAGTTGTTGTTTTACCGGCGGCGCTGATGGAACACAGCCAACTCGTTATTCGGAAAAAGCGTGTGGGGTAGTGAAAATTCAAGACCCTTTTTTACATTCGACAACAACCGAACAACCTTCGCTAAGGAAGTATCAACATAAGCGGCCAGTTTTTCAGCGCGCTGTTGACCACCATACTGGCAATAAAAAACAGTGCGGAAATAGTGTTTAATCAGCCACCGCTGACAGTGCCTGCAAAGACATTAAATTCTACTCACTAGCGCGACACACTCGCTGCTGCGATCGTAAATCAGCCTAAAAAAGGTGACCGCAATCTAGGGGATAACCGTTAACCGAACAGAGCGGCGCATCTGTTATCGTCGATCATGGATCAATCTGCCACGGTTTCAAGGCCACACCACATGGCAATATACAGGGCGATGGTGGTAGTGACATTTTCAATAGACGCTATGCTAACCGCTTCATTGTAGCCGTGAATACTCTTTGACACCGGCCCATAAACTAAACAAGGGGTGTTGTCGTACAATACAAAAACCCGCGCATCTAAGTAGGCTAGCGAGGTAAACGTTGTTAGCTCACTAGCGGTCGCTTCACTGTGGGCAACCGTTAGCGTATTTTCAGCATCTGAGCCTTCATTCAGTTCAAAGCCCTCGGCCATAAAACCGTTGAACTCAACCGCGGCAGGATTATTGGCTAAAAACAGATGTTTTGCAGAGGCGTCACGGATAAAATCTTCAATCTCTCGGGCGGCGTTACCTGCGTCCTCACCGGGATACAGCGCTGTTCTAACATCAAAGCTACACCACGCTGGTACTGAAGAAGCCCAATCACCGCCTTCAATTTTACCCACGTTAACATTAATCGGTTTTTGCAAATCGGCAAAATGCGGGTGCTGTACCTTTAACGCATTTCTTGCTTTTTCGTAGTATTTTAATTGCCCAATCAAAAAGATCGCAGCGTCGATTGCGCTCTCGCCGTTACCGGCCTCGGCTACGTGCACCGGATAACCCTTAACATGCACCCGAAACCAAATAACCCCTACCGAAGCACGCACCAGGCCCTCGTTCTCAGGCTCTGGAATAATTGCTGCATCGGCTCTATAACCGCGCGCCAATGCCGACAGCGCACCGTTGCCGGTACATTCCTCTTCAGTGACCGACTGCACATGCACGGTGGCAGCGGGCTGATAGCCCAGTCGCTTAAGCGCATCTAGAGCAAATATATTGGCCACTAGTCCCGCCTTCATATCACCGCTACCACGGCCGTATAGCCAGTCGCCGTCAATATGAGGCTCAAAGGGCGGCTTGTCCCACATGTCCACTGGGCCCGTGGGCACCACATCAATATGACCGTTTAGAATCAGCGAACGGCCCACTTCTTGGCGCGGACGATGACTGCCCACAACGTTAATCGCATTGTCGTAGGGTATTGTCACTGGCGAGAAACCCGGATGATTTTCGATCGAACTAAGGTCAATCGCCCAGCGGTCCATGGCATAGCCTCGAGCCCGCAGCGCATTAAAAACAAAATCTTGAGCGGTATGTTCCTGACCTCGCACCGAGGGTTTTCTCACTAACTCTTGAGTGAACTCGAGTTGCTGCGCCATGCCTTCAGCAACAGATTTGCGAATACTGTCGGCAAGTTCACGATCTATTTTCGGTTCAAATTTCATCCAATAAGTCCTGATTCGGCTGCGATTAAAGAACAGGGGCTGCAGCAAAAGCGCAGTGGCCCAGACAACGAGTGACCTTAGGCGGCAACACTGTGGTAGTCATTGCAGTTGTTTAAGGTACTTTTTTTAGCTTTTTTTTAAATTATTATCTTGCAGTATTTTTTACAACTTCTTTTTACAACATTATCTTGCAGCATTGCCTTGCAGAATGTTCTTACAGCACTGCCTGAAAGTAATACCTTAAATTATTGTCTTGCAGCAACGCACTGGTCCAGCTGTATTACTGTCGGGACAACACACTGTCAAACCTAAGCCGAGCAGCACTAACTCTCTCACCGAGGGTCTTACTTGCGGCATAAAAAATTCTTAGCGTTGACAAAACCATGTCACCAATTTAGCGGTATTTTCCATCACTGTCACGCACTCATCAATCTGAGCATTAACGTCTTGAGACAGCGGCACAGGGACTGATGATAAACACTCACCTCACAGCGTTATCACCCTACGCTGCCGCTGCGCACTGCAGTGAAAACGCAAACGATTAGCGAACTATTAGTCAGGGCGACAACATTATTGAAGCACAGCGATTATCGCCGGCCCTCGACTGCTGAAAAAAGCTGCACCACCTCACCGCGCAACTGCTGCAACAATGGTTTTGTTAGTGCGGTAAACTCCGCATAACTGCGCTCTTTTACCGACCCAAAACCACGAATGTGCTGTGCAGCACTGGCCAATTCCACAGCTACATTCAACATATTGGGATCGGCGCAGGCAAGTATTGAATCAATAGTTTGCTCGTAATCGGTGACCATACGCCGTTCAAGCTTACGATCACCCGAGTAGGAAAAAACATCAAACACGGTACCACGCAAAAACTTCAACGACGCTAGCACTTTAAACAATACCCCGGCGCAATGGGGAAAACGGCGCTTCAACGTCGCCCCAGTATCTGGGTCGCGGCCCGCTAACAGTGGCGGTGCCAAATGATACTCAAGGTGATAGTCGACGCCAACCTGGCCCTCAAACAAGGTTGCAAGATGACGTTTGAAAGCGCCGTTACTGTACAACCGGGCTACCTCGTACTCGTCTTTATAGGCCAACAATTTATAATAGTTAACTGCCACGGCCTTGCTCAGCACGGCATCACTGTCGGCCCATAGGAGCTGCTCATAAGCGTACACTTTAGCAACCAGCGCGCGGTAGCGATCGGCGTAGGCTGCACTGTGGTAGTCGACCAGACCACGACACCGATCTTCGACAATTTCATTCAAGCCTGACAGCGCTTCAAAAGTCGGTGCCAGTTGCGCCACCGCCAGTACTCGCGCTAAGTCCTGCGCTGCTCTGCGCCCCCATAAAAAAGCGTTAAGGTTTAACGCAACGGCGACGTCATTGAGTTTGATCGCCTGTTCCAGCGCCCGCACCGACACCGGCAGCAATGACTGCTGGCAGGCGTAACCCAATAGAAAGACATTGTTGGCTGAAGTGTCGCCAAACAGCGCCTCGGCGATGGCACCGCTGTTAATAAAGTGCGCGCCTTGACCCACTTCCTCAACAATACTCTGCTGCATAGCCGCGCTGGGGAAATCTAGATCGGGATCATTGACGAAGTCACCCGTTACCGTCTCCGCGCTGTTAATTAATGCGTAACTGCGATCAATATTGACCTTAGCTAAGGCCTCATCGTCGGCGGCAACCACCAGATCACAGCCCAGTAACAAATCGGCATCGCCGGCGGGTATGCGCATGGTATGAATAGCCGACTGCGACAACGCCACCCGTACATGGCTCAATACCGCGCCGAATTTTTGTGCCAAACCGGTTTGATTCATAGTAGCGCAGCCCAGCCCCTCAATATGAGCGGCCATCGCCACTAAAGCTGCTACCGTTAGAACCCCGGTGCCACCAATACCCGCTACCACAATATTCCAAGGTCGCTGTTCGATTGAAGCCGGCGGCGGGTCCAACAGCGGCGGAAAATCATCACTGTCCGCCGCGGTTTTTGCCAGTATTGGCTTTCGTAGCTCGGCGCCAACTACTGTCACTAGACTGGGGCAAAAACCGTCGAGGCATGAGAAGTCTTGATTACAGGAACGCTGATCAATTTGACGCTTGCGCCCCAACTCAGTGGCCAGTGGCTGAACTGACAGGCAATTGGATTGGCGGCTGCAATCACCGCAGCCCTCGCATAATTCAGGATTAATCACCACCCGCTGCTGCTGCGCTGGCAACTGCCCACGATTGCGGCTCCGACGCTTTTGCGCGGCACAGCCTTGCTGGTAAATCAGCACGCTAGTCCCGGTAATCTCTCGCAGTTCGGTTTCAATCGCCAATAAACGATCCCGGGGGTCGATAGTTAAACCTTCAAACAGTTGCAAACTTTTGCGCTGGCTGGCCGCATTTTCAGACACTAGCGCAATACGTGCCACACCCTCTGCCCGCAGCTGTAAAATCAGTTGTTCGACCGAAAATGGGCCGTCGACCGGCTGCCCCCCGGTCATCGCAACAGCATCGTTATAGAGAATCTTATAGGTGATATTGACCCCACTGGCTATCGTCTGGCGAATGGCCAATAGTCCGGAGTGAAAGTAGGTGCCGTCGCCCAAATTTTGAAACACGTGGGCGCGCTCGGTAAACGGCGCCTGTCCCACCCATGTCACGCCCTCACCCCCCATTTGAGTAAACGTTTTTACCTCGCGATCACCGGTTTCCCAAATGCCCATATAGTGGCAGCCGATACCGCCTAGGGCGATACTGCCACTGGGAATACGGGTCGAGCGGGAGTGGGGACAACCGGAACAATAGTGCGGCTTTCGCTGCAGGTGCCGACGGGGCATGGCTAAGGACTGCTCTTTTTGTTGATAAAAATGTAGTCGTTGTTCGATAACTGGGTCTGTGTGATAGCGCCGAATGCGCGAGGCAATTGCCCGCGCCACCAGCGCTGGGGTGAGCTCACCGACATTGGGCAACAAATCAACACCGTGCTCATCGTACTCACCAACTACTATTGGTCGCTCGCCCACTGGCCAGTTGTAAAGCTGCCCTGTTAGCTGGTCTTCCATTACCGAGCGCTTCTCCTCAACCACCAGAATTTCTTCTAAACCGCGGGCAAAGTCATGCGTTGCCACCGGCTCCAGCGGCCAACTCATACCTACCTTAAATACCCGCAAACCTAACGCTGCCGCCTTGGCGCTATCGATGCCCAAGTCCTCCAGCGCCTGCATCACATCTAGATGCGCTTTGCCGGTAGTCATAATGCCCAAGCGGGGCTGCTCGCTGTCCATAACAGTGCTATTGAGCTTGTTGGCTCGAGCGAAGGCCAGCGCTGCGTAAATCTTGTATTTATTAAGCCGCAGTTCCTGCCCCAAAGCGCTGTCCGGCCAGCGCCCGTGAACACCGTCGCTGGGTAAGACAAAGTCGACAGGTAAGCTGATCTGCACCCGGCACGGATCGATCTGGGCAGAAATAGCGGCGTCCATATTGTCGGTAATCGCCTTTAGCGCAACCCAGCAGCCACAATAGCGCGACAACTCCCAGCCTAAAATACCGAAATCTAACACCTCCTGAACGTTCGCCGGGTTTAACACGGGTACCGAAGCACCGATGAACATATGCTCGGACTGATGCGCCAGAGTAGAGGATTTTGCTCCGTGGTCGTCCCCCACTACCGCCAAAACCCCACCGAGCGGCGCACTGCCAAAGGCATTGGCGTGTTTAATCACGTCCATACTGCGATCAACCCCTGGACCCTTGCCGTACCACAGCGCAAACACACCATCGTATTTGCCGCCGGGGAACAAGTTAACCTGCTGGCTGCCCCACACCGCTGTAGCAGCGAGATCTTCGTTAACGGCGGCAAGAAAGTGAATATGGTGCCGGTCCAGATAGGGTTTTGCCTTCCATAGCGCCTGGTCTAGGCCGCCTAGCGGTGAGCCGCGATAGCCAGCGATAAAACCGGCGGTATTAAAACCGCGCGCCAGATCTCGCTGGTGCTGTAACATCGGCAGCCGTGCCAACGCTTCGATACCACTGATGTAAGCCGAGGTGGTATCGAGTGCGTATTTGTCCTCTAGAGATACGGTAGGTCTTGGCATGTGCATGCTCCCGGGTTGCGACTATTAACTGTCTCCTATTGGGGAAATTTTAGAACAACATAAACGGTATTATTGCTCTATATCCGCATCAATATCGTCACTTTGGGTCTATTATGTTCTATACAGAAATTATTTAGGTATTAGTTAACCTCTGTATATTTCGCCCGTAGCGCCCTCGCCGCTGGCGTTACCGCAGCACTGCACAGCTGCTGCACACTCGAACGGTAGATAGGAGCATGGTAATGACCATACACTTAAGCCCCCAGGACATAACAATATTGAGTCTGCTGCAGCTCGATGAGCGATTAACCACCCAGCAAATAGCCGCCCGTCTCAATATGTCGCAGTCTCCCTGTTGGCGTCGTATTAACCGCTTGCAAGAAGCCGGGTTTATCAGCGGGCAGCCGACTATTTTAAATCGTCAAAAACTAGCCATGGAGGTGGTGGTGTTTGCCACCGTCAATCTGTCCAGCCAAGGTCGCAGCAACCTCGAGCGCTTTGAACAGCAAGTGCAGGCCTTTGCCGAAGTCGTCGAGTGTTACACCATGGCCGGAAGTTGGGACTATATGCTTAAAATTGTGACTCGGAATATCCACCACTACGAACAATTTGTCCGCAACCAACTAACGACACTAGCGGATATCGGTGAAGTGCACTCCCATATTGCGGTTACCGAAATAAAAAATACCACCGCGCTGCCGCTGGCAACTCAGCTGTAATTACGGCGGCAGCAAAGCCATTGCACGGTGCGCAGCACCGCATTGCGCGGTAGCGGGTTTCTAATTACCAGCCGCCCCGCTATGATGGATCTGGTGCTTTAACCTCACAGCGTAGCAACAGTGTTACTAAAGTATTACAACACCGCACCTACAGTATACCGGCGATTTATAGTATCTCAGCGCGTTAGCTGTCGGACTGAAGTCCAGTCTAGATGGTCCAACAGCGCTAGATCGTAGCCTAACAAAAATGGAGAGATACAATGAAACTTGGAATAAACGGTACCGGACTGGTTCAAACCGCGTCGATAGATGCCATCGAAAAACATGCCCAGCAAGCTGCAGCGGATGGATTTTCCAGCTATTGGTTAGCGGAGCATCCGACCGGAGGACTCGATGCCATGACAGTACTTACCGTGGTCGGTCGATCGGTCAAAGATATTGAATTGGGTACCGCTATTATTCCAACCTTCCCCCGCCATCCGATGGTGCTGGCGGGTCAGACTCATACCTTGCTCAATGCCATCGGCCAGCGCTTTACCTTAGGTGTGGGCCTTTCTCACGAAACTATGATGGCGCAGTTAGGAGTTCCCTTCGAGCGCCCAATGCGGCATTTGAAAGAATATTTGTCGATATTGATACCGCTGATCAACCAAGGCAAAGTACAGTTTAGCGGTGAGTTATTGTCCTGTGAGGCACAAACCTTTTTTAAGCCTGAACACCACACTCCAATCGTTGTGGCAGCGCTGGGGCCGCAAGCACTGAAGATTGCCGGCACCTTAGCCGATGGCACGACCTTGGCTTGGGTAGGGCCGCGCACCGTTCGCGAACATATCAAACCTCGGCTCTGTGAAGCTGCCGATGCCGCCGAGCGCAGCCAACCTCGCATTATTGCGACTTTACCGATCTGTGTGACCGACGACGAAGACCGGGTGCGCGCACTGATTTCCAAAAATTTAAAAATGTATAGTCAACTGCCCTCTTACAAGGCCATGTTTGAGCGCGAGGGCGTCACTGAAGCCGGAGAACTGGCCTTAGTCGGCAGCGCTGCCAAGGTACAAGATTTACTGGGGGATGTTGCCAAGTCCGGAGTAACTGACTTTGCCGCTTCAGAATTCACCACCAACCCTGAAGAGAAAGCCAGTACTCGAGAACTGCTTAAAAATAACCTGCGCTAAAGTGGAGCAAGCTTCTGTCAATCGGTGTCCAGCCGGACTTACCGGGGGTTTAACCAACCCAAACTGGCCTCAGTCGCAACCGATGGTCGATACTCGGCGCCAACAAAACCCGGGTATTGCGAGCCATCGATAGCGTCGAACAATGCACTGAAATCAATTTCGCCAGTGCCGGGTTCCATTCTGCCCGGTGCATCGGCAAATTGAATATGGCCGATAAGCGGCATTAACGCCTGCATGCGTTCTACTGACAGCTCCTCCATACGGTGCATATGGTAAATATCGTATTGTAAATACAGATCAATCGCCGGTAAGTTGGCGATCAGCTCAACCACTTGCTGGGATTGACTGAGAAAAGAACCCGGTATGTCGACGCTGTTAATAGCCTCGGTCAGCAGCGCGATATTCAGCGGCCTGAAGGCCGCAAATGCTTTACTCAAATTTGCCTCCAGCACCGCCATACAAGCGTTTCTATCCAAGGTGGCCGCAGGCCTACCCGCCAGCACATTAATCGCCTCGGGCTTTAACACCCGCGCCCACTCCAGTGCCTGCTCCAGCGCCTGAGAAAACTCTCCCTCGCGACCCGGCACCGCTGCATTGCCCTGACCGCCGGTCATAAAGTCACCGGCGGGGCAGTTCATCAGTGCCAGCGGCAGTTGCGAATAGGCCATAGCATCGGCAAATTCACTGAGCTGACAACTGTAGGGAAATTGGATTTCGATGGCGTCAAAACCGGCTTTACTGGCTAGGGCGATACGTTCAATAACCGGCACTTCAGTAAACAATACGGAAATGTTAGCAGAAAAACGTGGCATCAGTTGTTCTCCGATAGGTGAGTTAGCCACGACCAATAAGCGGCATGGCGGTGGCCATTACGGTCATAAATTGCACATTCGCAGACAGTGGCAACTGCGCCATAAACACCACTGAGCGGGCAACATCCTCTACTTGCATGGTCGGCTCTGGCGCGATAGAACCATCGGCCTGAGGCACACCGGAGGTCATAACCGCGGTCATTTCGGTCAGGGCGTTGCCGATATCGATCTGACCACAGGCAATATTGTGAGCGCGGCCATCGAGTGACAACGATTTAGTCAGCCCGGTGATTGCGTGTTTGGTAGCGGTATAAGGTGCTGAATTAGGCCTTGGCGAAGTTGCCGATATCGATCCATTATTAATAATTCGACCACCACCGGGCTGTTGCTTTTTCATCATTTTAAACGCTTGCTGGGCGCATAAAAAAGAGCCGGTCAAATTCGAATCAACTACCCGCAACCACTGTTCCACAGGCAACTCGTCGATGGGTAGCGGCGGCGCGCCGGTACCGGCATTATTAAACAGCAGATCTAAGCGGCCAAATTGCAGTTCGATCTCGGCAAACAGTGACGCCACTGAAGCGGGGTCGGCAACATCGGTACTGCGAACCAATGCCTGGGCACCCAGCGAGCTAACCGCTACCGCACAGGCCTGCAACGGCTCTAACTTGCGGCCCGCCAATACCAAATCAAAACCTGCAGTGGCCAGCGCCTCAGCACAGGCGCGACCTATGCCGGAGCCGGCACCGGTAATAAGGGCAATTTTTCGGGCCATTGTATTTTCCTGAAGTAGCAGTGGAGCGAGTAAAAGAGCTCGCTATAAATATAGAGTGCAAAAGCAATAGTGTCGTGCCAAAAAAAATTTATCTTCAACAATGAAGGCCTATAAGTCTATAGCTAATTTTCATTGTACTCGGGCGGACCACCGCCCTGAACCTATGGGTTTTCATTATTGCACCGACGTTTCACACCAGCGCCCACCGGCAGCTAGCGGAAGCTGGGTATGGACAGCCCTCCCCCTCGCGGTAATCAAACACCCGATAACTACCTCGCAGCCACGTTACTCTCGCTACCAAGGCATTATTTTTAAGCCATTATCTTTAGGACATTATCTTTAGTGCATTATCTTGGGAGCGTCATCTTTAAAGCATCAATGGCAAATCGACCAGAGTAGTGCATCTCTTAAAGGTGTATTGATAAGGTATTTACAAAGTATTGTCTTGCCAGTGACAAAGAGTAAAAAACGGTGACTCAATGAACTGCATCGAGGCACAGCGAATACTAAACAACATAGTATTGCCTAGGGTAGAAGCACCCAGTTTTAACTTTGATAAAAATGTAACAACAATATTATGACGGGATAAAAAGAGGGTTGTTGCGAGGATATAAAAGCAGTTGTGCACAAAGCGATGCCTTTGTGTGTACGGTTAGCGCAGCCACCGAACTGACACTACGGTCTATTCAATGGCCTTGCCGAAAGCCGATTCGCTCGGCGCTGGCTACTGGGTTTAACCGGCCACTAGGCAATAAGCCCGGGCCGGCAAACCCAACCGTTTACATACGCTCAATAATAATCGCCGGAGCCATACCGCCTGCAGCACACATCGTCACCAAACCAAACTGCTTGTCTTGACGCTCTAACTCATCAACTATGGTGCCGATAAGCATAGAGCCAGTAGCACCGATAGGGTGACCTAAGGCCATTGCGCCGCCGTTGACATTAACCCGGCCGCGATCGAGGTTCAGGTCGCGAATATACTTTTCGGTAACCACCGCAAAAGCTTCGTTGATCTCAAACAGATCGATGTCGGCGATAGTCATACCGGCTTTGGCCAGTACTTTTCGAGTTGCCGGCACCGGCGCATTAAGCATTAACGTTGGCGAGTCACCCATGTTACACATCGCAACAATACGTGCTCGTGGCTTCCAACCCTGCGACTTGGCGTAAGTTGGTGAGGCCAATAGCACCGCACCAGCACCGTCTACTACACCGGAAGAGTTACCGGCGTGGTGAACGTGTTGAATAGCCAAATCCGGATACTTTTGTAAAATAAGACCGGCATAAGTGGTGCCTTTGTCATCTAATGGTATGTCGGCCATACGGGCAAAAGCGGGGTCGAGTTTTGCCAGCGACTCCATAGTGGTTTGCGGACGGGGGAATTCTTCGCGATCCAGCGCCAAGCTACCATCGGGGTGATAAACCGAGATCAGCGACTTATCGAAGTGACCGTTTTTAATCGCATTATCAGCATTTTTCTGTGACAGCACAGCCAGTTGATCCAGCGCTTCACGATCGATGCCTTCGAGGCTGGCGATGGCGTCGGCGCATATACCCTGGTGCGATTGTGGGTGCATTGCCCGCAGCCGTTCGTTGCCGCGATCCATAAATGGCGAACCTTGGCCGGCCTCACCGAAGGTCGACATCATTTCAGCGCCGCCGCCGATGACCAAATCTTCCATACCCGACATAATGCTTGCCGCGGCGATATTCACCGAGGTGATACCTGAACCACAGAAGCGATCGAGGGTAACGCCGCTGGCTTTAGTATCGTAACCGGCATCGAGAGCCGACATCCGCGCTAAGTCGCCACCCTGACGGCCACTCTGATTACTGGTACCAAAGATGATATCGTCAACTTCAGCGGTATTGATATTATTGCGTTCTTGCAGGGCTTTAAGAACCGCCGAACCCAAGTGCTGCGGATGTTCGTTGGACAGCGCGCCCTTACCTTTTTTACCAATACTGCGTGGGGTGCGACAGGCATCTATGATCCAAGCTTCAGACATAATCGTGGTCCTTTGTTAAGTTGTCGTATAAAAAGAGAGTGATGTAGGCAGCGTTGATTAATGGCTGCAAACGCCTTGTTTAGCTATCGGAATTTTCCTGGTCAGCCATTCGCGGCTGGCGCTGAAGATTCCTTACTGGTGCGGGCCCTGCACTCTGGCAAAGAACGCCGTTATAAATCAGCTGCTACAGCTAGCCAATCACAGAGCGCTATGCGCTACAGCGAGCCGCATAGCGTATAACAATCGCCGGTATTTTTCACCCCCGGCTATCTTAACGATCGTCCAGAATAAAGCCTCGCGGCTCTGCGCCTCGGTAACACTGAGGTCAGTGTCTGATAATAGGATATTGAGTCGCCCTGCCCGGTAAAAATATACCGCTTTCACCGGCAAAAATCACTACATCGACCAGCCCCGAAGCTAACAAGCTCACTGGCCACAAGCCACCGGCACGTTGGCAGTAGTCAGCACTTTAAAAGCTCACTTGTTTCACCGCGAAGGCGCGATCGCCACGGTGCACCGCAATGCCCAGTGGCGCACGTAACTGCTGTAACTTCGCCCCCTCAGCGGGTAATTCAGTAGATACATCGTAGATCACAGCTGTCACCGGCTCAGTAGACGCCAGCTGCAATTGCAACTGAACTGAACGATCGAACACACCATTGAGAAACACCCCGTAATGACCGCTGTAGGGCCCCCTGGTAATTAGCTTGGCTGCAAACTCGCGACCATCGAGGCTGAAACGATCAAGCTTGGCCGATAACGGCAACACTAGCGCGATAGCCGATGCCGCCCTAGGACTCAGCAGCTGAAATAGCAGTGTTCTGGAACTAGCTGAGTGTTGCTCAGTCAGCAAGGTCATGACCGGTGCTGCAATATCGACCGGCGTTACCGACGCCGATGGTGTCATGGTTGCGCTGGTAGCTGGCAACAGCGCTTTGGGCTCAATGCTAAAGTCCATGCTGGACATCATCGTAGCGGGTAGCGGATTGGCACTTTCCAGATGATAAAAAGCAGTATTGTCATCGGTGTTTTGGTAATACTTTATATTGAGTGTTTGTGGTCGCCAGTCGGAGTAAAGCACACTGGTACCGGCAGTAATGATCGCCAGCAGCATAATCGCTGCGCTGCCGATTATAGGCAACTTCAACTTAACACCGTGTATTAGCGGCGCAACGGCGCACATATACAGCGCCAAAAACGGCAGTACCGCCACCACTAACCGATAGCCCTGAGACTGTTCTAACAGTAATACTACCCCCAAAGTGCTCGGTACAATGAGCAGTAAGCTTGGCAGTAGCAGTATGCGGCGAAAGCGCTCTGGGGCGAAACTGAGCAGCGCAATAAGCACGGTAGCTAACAGCGTCGCTGCCAACAGTTGAATAGCGGCGGCGGGCATATAGATAACCAGCGCCGTAGACAATAATAACCACAGCAACCAAACCCCTATGGTTAGGTCGACCCAAGCTAACCAGCGGTTGCTGATTGCTGCGACACACAGTGCGCCAAGCATTGTTGAGAATAGCAGCGCCACCCGATGCCCGACCGGCGCCGCTGGCCAACTGACTACACTACCTTGGATAACACCAATCAGCTCAAAGGTGGCAAAGCCCGCCGCCGCACTGAGTAATACTATTGCCACCGCCACCACCAGAGCCAGCAATACACCCGGTACCCGGGCCTGCAATCGATAGGCGGCCAGACCCAAAGCAACCGCCGCCAGCAACAGTAAATAAACGTTATTGAGCTGTGACCAAGCGATCAATTGCCCGTAGGCCGTCATATAAACTAGGGTCCCGCCCAGCTGCTGCAGATCGGCGTTGGCCAAACCTTGGGTCAACCCCAAAATATTGTCGCCATGGTGCTGAATAACCCGAACATCAAGGTTTTCAACGCTGTCATTGAGCGTGTGATAGTGGTTGCGCTCGCCGGCAAAAGCAAAATCGATACCGGCAATACCGGCCCGCTGCGCCACTGAAAAGTCGGTATCGTTAGGCATACGCTTAAATATTTCTGTATTCATAGAAAATCCCACCGGTCGGCTGGCGCTGGCCGCAAATAGGTCGATCAACGTCTCATTAGGCCCCTGGGTACGAAGCACTAGGCTGGGGCCGCTGGTACCCGAACCCTCAACGTTCAGCAAAAAACCGATCTTCTTGGCCAGCGGGTGCTGTTGAAAAAAGCCCTCCGCACCCAGCAAACCGACCTCCTCGGCGTCGGTGAACAGCAGCAGTATGGGCTGCTGAAAAGGCGCTTGAGCCTTCAAAATACGCGCCGACTCCAATAGAGCAGCCACGCCAGCACCGTCGTCACCGGCGCCTATCGCCATTGGGGTAGAGTCGTAGTGGGCCATTAAGGCGATATAGTTATGGTCTTGTTGCCCGTCGATGGTGGCGATAATATTCTCGACTAAGGCGCAACTATTTACCCGCTCGGCGCAGGCCCAAGTACGCTGCTCGGTATAGCTGATAGCCAGCTCATCAAGACGCTGCATAATGCGCTGTTTAACCAGCTTATTTTGCGCCGATCCGACCGGGTGCGGCTTATCGCCCGCCAATAACGTCGCCAACAAACGGTGGCCGCGCTCGCCGGAAAACTGTAACTCGCCGGCACTTGCCGGGACTACCGAGGGCGGTTGTAACGTGTAATGATTGATAAAGTACAAAATGAGCGTGACAACAAACGTTAACAAGGCGACATTGCGATTGGCAGGCATGATGGATTCTCGCTAAGATTGTTATTATTATAGTCGGTGCTGTTAACTGACTAAGCTCTGGTGTCAGTATGATTATAAACCCAAAACTGACGATAAACACAGCTGCCCACAGTACTTCAGCGATCCGCGCAATGCGCTTGAAAAATAAGGACAGCGCTGCGAACTTAAACTCGGTGACCATGTTGTCGCTACCGGCGACCAACAATACCGGCAACATACACAGCGCTACCGATACTGCTAGAAACATAGTTTTAAGCCAAGGAATGTCGAATTGAATAACAAACTTGCCACCGCAGTGCCTGTATTGAGCCTATTGTTTGCTGTGTTGTTAAATACCCATGCGACCACAGCCGGTGAGTCAATACCCATCGGCGAGCGCTTGAGTGAGGCCTGCACAGTTGGCGGTGAATTTATCAGTTGGCGCGAGCATATTATTGATGGTCCAGCCGTGGCAGGGTTTAACCTCAGCGGCAGTGACGGCCTGGTCATGGCCGATATCGACGGCGACGGCTTCGAAGACATTGTATCCGTACACGAATCCGATTCTGACTACGACTCCAGTCGCTATGACCCCGACTTCGTACCGCCCGCCGCAGGCCATGTGCGCATCGCCTTCGGCTCAGCCAACCCGCAGCGCTGGCACAATGTCACCCTAGCCGAGGGGGAAGACAGCCCAGCACCGGAGGATGCCGCCATTGCCGATGTCAACGGCGATGGTCTGCTCGATATTATCGTCGCTGCAGAATTATCTCACCTACTGTATTTACAAAACCCCGGCACCAATAGTCGCAGCGGCCAATGGCCGCGATTAATCCTACCGCCAACCCGGGGCCGAGGCTCGTTTATACGGGTATTTTTTGCCGATTTTAACGGCGACGGTATACCCGAAGTCGCCGCTGCCAACAAAGGCTCTCAACGACCGGGGCCAAAAGAGTATGCCAGCAAAACCCCGGTAATGATTTATCAACTGCGCGGCGATCCGCTAAAAGGTGATAGCTGGCAGGAGAAAATTCTCGGCCGCTACGCTATACCGCAAAATGCCGAGCCTATTGATTTGGACGGCGACGGCGATGAAGATCTGTTAGTTGGCTCCCGGGGCGAAGACCGCTTGATCTTGTTCAACAATATCAGCGACACCGAGCTGCGCTTTGCCGAGCAGGCCATCACCATTGACGGCGGCACTATGGGCGGTTTTAATCTCGCATACGCAGATCTTAATGGCGACGGACGCCTCGACATTATCGGCGCCAGCAACCGCGGTCTGGCTTGGATAGCGCAGCCGCTAACGCTAGATAAACCGTGGCTGCTGCATACCATTGGCGACTTTACCCCGGACAATATTGTTGGCTTGACAGTGGCCGATATCGACGGTGATGGCGATAGTGATATTATTGCCGGCAGTTATAGCCTAGGCCCCCGAACCGGCGATGGCGATGTTGACAGCAACGATGCGCTGGGACGACTGGGCTGGTTTCAAAACCCCGGTGTAGGGGAAAAAACATGGGCTCGCCATGATATTTCGCGGCGTAAACGCGGAATGTTCGACAAGTTTATTGCCCGGGATATAGACCGCGACGGCGACATAGACTTTGTTGCCACCCGCGGCAACAGCGCGCCCTTCGACGGCGTTTTTTGGCTCGAGCAACGGCGCAACAAACACGCCCTGCCCGCTTTTCAGGCGGCCAGAGACAACGAGAGTCCGGAGATGACACTGCCGGAAACGCTGACCACAAAACTGACAACATCGAGAGACCGAGAAAAAAATGCCGATTGCGATGCTAAACACCACCTCAATTTACTACCAAATCAGTGAAGCCAGCGACCCCGATGCAGCTAAGCTGTTGTACATCGGTGGCACCGGCGGCGACTTGCGTAGTAAACCCAATATTTTCGATAGCCCGCTGGCTAAACATTTCCAGATTTTAGCCTACGATCAACGCGGACTAGGACAGACCGAAGCCGGTGGGGGCCCCTATACCATGGCTCAATATGGCGACG
>JBLHLU010000035.1:0-20294 GCA_047623385.1 Paraglaciecola psychrophila | reverse complement strand
AATGACCGCAGTTTAACCGCGCAACCCACGCCGCACTGTTAGAGTGCGGTGGTCGATCCCAGTTCTAAACTTAGCCGACAATAGCAGCCCCCTCGCTAGGCCAAACTATTTGCAATGGCGACTTTATAAGCATCGGAACCAACTGAACGGGTACGCACGGTCTTTTATTTAGCTGGCCCGGAGCTACTTCGGAGCTGTTCTGCGCCAAGTGATACAGCTAACACGAACCCGCCTTAACAGTGACTATGACGATGGCCAAAGGGCCCACTTCTGCAGCCTACTGTCCCGACCCTTGCAATAATATTGCAAGGGTCGTTTGTTAACCCAATTAATTTTAAGGCCAGCTAACTACGGAAAAATATTATGTATTTAGCTCAAGTAAAAACAGTCCTCACTAACCGTGCCTGCGACCCCTGCGTCCTCGGTTATATCTAGCGCAGGGGCGACAAATCTCTTTGCTGGAAGGAAGGGCGGCCTGTGTAATAAGTCATACAATTGATGGTAATAGTATTCTGGTAACCAGCCGCAACAGTGCAGACGAAGACACTGTCTATTGCAGCGAGTTTTACGCGAATAGTGATGGCTGTCCAATGCCTTAGATCCCGGCATCTCTGGCCATACTTTCACTAGCGCAACGTTGTGCTAACCGATCTCATTGCAGTTCAACAAACACATATTAATAGTGCCGACCCGCAACGGCCTTCGACCAAAGTGATTATTCTATCGATTTAAGAGCTGGATTTATGAGCTAGATTTACCAGCTAAATTTATAGCTCAGGCCAATAGCGCTCAGCTACCGGGTCTAGACGCTGGCATCAATGTATACAAAAGCAACGATAACGGCGCCTTGGAATTAAGCTAAGAGCTGCAGGGTGATTTAGCTCGGCAAGATATCCAGCATATTATTGCTTCCCAGCGTCAGAACCGAACTAGTGTACGCACAGCAAGTAGCGACAGCTAAGGCTAAACCACAGCGCTCGCAGCGGTAAAAACCAGCGCAGGCATCACCGGTCAACACCTGCAGCTACGTTTAAAGTGCAAACCGAGCCGCTGACCTGGCCCGTCGCCGGTATTTTTTAAAAGCGTATTTGCCCCTTCAGCTAGGCCAGCGCGGGGCAATGCCCGCCGAAGGCTTTCAAGGTGGCGCGCTGGCCGCCGCTAGCAACGCTTGGGTATAGCGGTCTTGCGGGGCGCTGTAGAGCTGTTCGGTCAAACCCTGCTCAACGATCTTGCCACGGTGCATCACCATAACCCGGTCGCATAATTGACGTACCACCGACAGATCGTGGCTGATAAACAGCATCGTCAACCCGTGGCTTGCCACCAGCTCCAGCAATAGCGCCAGTATCTGCGCCTGAATACTGACATCCAGCGCTGATACCGGCTCGTCGGCGACGATAAAGGCGGGCTTGCTGGCAATCGCCCGGGCTATAGCAATACGCTGGCGCTGGCCCCCAGAAAATTCGTGGGGGTATTTACCGCTACTGCCCCGCACTAACCCAACCTCGTCCATCAGTGCAAACACCTGCTGGTGCACCTGCTGGCTAGTCGCCAGGCGGTGGTATATAAGCGGCTCCGCCAGGGTTTGAGCCACTGTCATACGCGGGTTGAGAGAGGCGTAGGGGTCTTGAAAAATCATTTGCATATGCCGGCGTTGCGCTCGCAGCGCCGCTGGTGCCAATGCGCCCAGCGGTAATCCGTCAAAGTGCACCGCGCCAGCGGTTACTGGCAACAGTCGCAGCAGCGAGCGACCGAGGGTGGACTTACCCGAACCCGACTCCCCCACCAGCCCAACAATATCGCCTCGCTCAATGGTAAAGCTGACCCCGTCCACCGCTTTGACCGGGTCTGCGGGGGGCCGCAGCAACCCCAGCAAGCCGCTACTCACCGGCCTAAAGTGGGTTTTCAAATCCTCTACCTGCAGCAACGGCGCAGCTTGCTCAGTCACTTTGGCGGCCTGCGCCTTAGCCCCGCGGGGAATAGCCTCCAGCAATTGACGGGTATAGGCCTGTTGCGGGCGCTGGAAGATATCCTCAACAGAGCCGCGCTCTACCACCACCCCCTCCTGCATTACCAGAATCTGGTCGGCAATACTGGCTACCACCGACAGATCGTGGCTGATAAAAATGACCGCAATACCGTAGCGCCGCTGCAGCGATGCCAGCAATGCCAGTATTTGCGCCTGCACCGTCACATCTAGCGCCGTCGTCGGCTCATCGGCAATCAACAATTTAGGTTCGACGATTAGCGCCATGGCAATCATCACCCGCTGGCGCATGCCGCCAGAAAAGTGGTGCGGATAATGATTAAAGCGCTGCTCTTCAGCTTCAATGCCTACCTCTTCTAACACCGCTAGGGCGCGTTGACGAGCCGCCGACCGGCTGAGGCCGCGGTGCCGCATTAGCGGCTCCAATAGCTGTTCGCCAATGGTTAAAAAGGGATTGAGGCTGGTCATTGGGTCCTGGAAAATAAAGGCAATGTCGCCACCGCGAATAGCGCGCAATTGGCGCTCGCTCGCCGCCAGTAAGTCCAGCCCCTGAAATAGCGCTGTGCCGCCGGCAATCTTTCCCGGCGGCTGCGGGATCAGCCCCAGCAGGCTGTAACAGCACACAGACTTACCGGAGCCGGACTCGCCGACAATGGCCAAGGTCTGCCCCGCGTCGACACAAAAGCTGACATCGTCAACCGCCGTTTGCAAGCCCATGCGGCTGTGAAATTGGGTGGTTAGATGGCGTACTTCCAGCAACATCGCGCTCAGTCCTTTGCCGATCGTGGATCGAGGGCATCACGCAGGCCGTCACCGAGAAAATTCAGTGCAAACAAGGTGGTAGCCAAAGCGATACCGGGGTAAATTAACAGCCAGGGATACTCTTCCATAGTCTCGACCCCCTGCGAAATAAGCAGCCCCCAGGAACTCTGCGGGGGCTGTACCCCCAGCCCCAGAAAACTCAGAAATGCCTCTAACAACATCACACTGGGAATGGTTAAGGTGGCGTAAATAATCACTGGCCCCAGGGTATTGGGAATAATATGCCGCGCAATAATACGCCCCGGTGGCAGGCCGATAGCCACCGCCGCCTCGATAAACTCCTGCCGGCGCAGTGACTGTACCTGGGCGCGCACAATGCGCGCCATCGTCATCCACTCCACTGCACCAATCGCCAAAAACAACAGCAGTAGACTGCGGCCAAACAACACCATCAGCAAAATAATAAAAATCATAATGGGTAACGCATACAAAATATCCACCAGCCGCATCATCAGCGCGTCTACCGTCCCGCCCATATAGCCGGCCACCGCTCCGTAAGTCACCCCAATGATCAGCGCCAGCGCGGTGGCGATAAACCCCACTGCCAGTGACAGCCGGCCACCGTAGAGGATGCGGGTCAGCATGTCCCGACCCAACACGTCGGTGCCCAGCCAGTGCGCGGCGGAGGGCGGTGTCGCCCCCAACAGTAAATTTTGCTGTTCGTAGCCCCAAGGTGCAATCCACGGTGTCAGTAATGCCAGCACTATCATCGCCAGCAGCAGCCCCGCCCCGGCTAATGCAGGTTTGTTGCGCTGCAGTCGCCGCCAACTCTGCTGCCACAATCCAGCGCTCACTGACCCGCCCCCGGTTGCTCGCGTAGTCTGGGGTCTAACAGTGTAGCCAGCACATCGGCGGCCAGATTAAATACAATAATGGCACCGGCAAATAAAATGGTGCTGCCCATAATCATGGTGTAGTCGCGATTAAAAGCCGCTTCGACATAGAAACGTCCCAGCCCGGGAATTTGAAACAGTGTCTCTACCACAAAAGAGCCGGTCAGCAGGCCGGCAAAGGCCGGGCCTAAAAAGGCCACTACCGGGATCAAACCGCCGCGCAGCCCGTGTTTTATCACTATTTGCCAGGGCGCCAGACCCTTAGCCCGAGCGGTACGCATATAGTCCTGGGACAACACCTCCAACATACCGCCGCGGCTAAGCCTGGCGATATAGGCGGCGTAACCGGCGCCTAAAGTGATAGAGGGCAGTATTTTGTCTCCTGGAATACCGCCCCAGCCGGATACCGGCACCCACTCCAGGGCGATACCAAACACCAGCACCAGCAGCGGCCCTAATAAAAAAGCGGGCATGCAGATACCGATCATTGCCAGGCCCATGGGCACATAGTCCTGAGCGCTATTGGGGCGCAGTGCGGCGATTACCCCACTGCTAATGCCGATAACTAAGGCGACTATCAAGGCGTAAAAACCCAATTCGGCGGTGGCGGGCAGACCTGCAGCAATCATTTCGCCAACGCTGCGACCGGGGTATTTAAAGGACGGGCCCAGATCGCCGCTAGCCAAATCGCCCAGATAACCGAGGTATTGTTGCCACAGCGGCAGATCGAGTCGGTAGTAGCTGTTGAGCGCTTTCATTACCGCAGGACCGACCGCGCGATCGGCGTCAAAAGGCCCTCCGGGTACACTGTGTACCAGAAAAAAGGTCAGCGTGATCACCACCAACAATACCGGTATCGCCTGCAGCAGGCGGCCGAGGATAAATCGAAACATGCTCTAACTCTCCGGTTCACCGCTGTGCAGCGACATATGCTTAAAGGAGGGGTGGTTCATTATATTGGCGGGAAAACCGCGCAGGCTAGGGTGAATCAAATGTTTGCTGACATAGGTGTAAATCACAATAATGGGCGCCTCTTGCAACAGTATCGTTTCCGCCTCGCGAAAGGCTGCATAGCGCGCAGCTTCAGTAGCTGCACTTGGTGCCACCTCTAATACCAAGCGCTCAAACTCCTTATTACTCCAGCCGGTACGATTATTGCCGCCGTCCTCAACCCACATATCGAGAAAGCTATTGGGGTCGACATAGTCACCAATCCAGCTGGCCCGAGACAGCTGGTAGTTACCACTAGCCTGGGCCGCTAGGTAGACTTTCCAATCTTGGTTGACCAGCACCACATCAATATTCAACGCCTGTTTCCACATTTGCTGTATCGCCACGGCAATTTTTCGGTGCGCCTCGGAGCTGTTGTAGAGAATTTCTGTCACCGGAAAACCGGCACCGTCGGGGTAGCCCGCCGCTGCCAGTAGGGCCCTTGCCCGATCGGGGTTATAAGCCGCTATAGCCTTTGCAACATAACCCAGAGTACCCGGTGGCGTCAGCGTATAGGCCGCCAGTTCACCGGCCCGGGTCACGTAGTTAACAATACTCTCACGATCTACCGCCAGCGACAGCGCCTGGCGTACTCGAACGTCGCGCAAATGCGGCAGGCGGGTGTTGATACGGTAGAAATAAGTACCCAAATAGGGGCTGATGCGCAACATTTCGGGCTGTTCGGTTTGATAGCGCTCGATCTTAGCAGCGGGCACATCGTAGGTGTAGTGAAGTTGACCGGCCCGAAACATACGCTCCTCGGTAGCAATATTGCCGATCGGATGAAACACAATCTGCTTGAGCTGCACGGTGGCGCTATCCCAGTAGGTCGAACTCTTCGCCACCACAATGGCTTTGTTGAGCGACCACTCTTTAAGGGTAAAAGGGCCGTTGCCAACAAAGTGCTCGACCCGAGTCCAGCGGGTGCCGCGTTCATCGATAGCGCCGCGGGCCTCAATCGTGGCGCGGTGTACCGGGTAGCTGGCATAGTGATCAAGCAGCTGCAAAAAAAACGGCGTGGGGTTGGCCAGCGTCACCTGCAGAGTCAGCCGGTCCAGCACCTTAATGCCAACCTGAGAAAAATCTTTCAACTCGCCACTGGCAAAGGCGCTAGCGTTGACAATAGGAGCAAACATATAGGCGTAAGGATTGCCTAGGCCCGGCTGCAACGCTCGGTACCAAGACCAGCGAAAGTCCTCGGCAGTGATCGCGTCGCCATTAGACCAGCGCGCCGAAGCTCTAATCGCAAAGCGATAAACCCGACCGTCGTCACTAACCTGCCACGATGTTGCCACCGCTGGTTCCACCGCCAAGGTGCTAGGGTTTTTTGCCACCAGCCCCTCAAACAGCGCCGCCATCAGACTGTGCTCGGGCACTCCAGTGACAATATGGGGGTCTAGCTCGGCCGGTTCGGCGGCGTTGCCCCAGTGTAAAATACCCTCGCGGTTGCCACTGACAACATTGCTTTCGTAATCACCACAGGCGATCAGTGCCAGTAGCAGCGGGGCTATTAATAGTACAACTCTCATCTCACAGCCTCAGTAGCCTAGCGTTGTTGTGGGGCACGGTTATACCGAGAACATAAAGCCGGCTTGGCTAACGCCGAATCGACTTAGGGTCGATCGCGTCTTGCAGACCGTCGCCGACGAAATTAAAACAGATCACGGTGACAAAAATTAACAGCCCGGGCATCACCGCCAGCTGCGGCGCCTCGTGAATAATTTCCTGGGCATTGTTGAGCATATTGCCCCAACTGGGAGTCGGTGGATTAATACCCAAACCGAGAAAACTCAGCGCCGCCTCCCATAAAATAGAATTGCCAACGCCGAGAGTGACTGCAACCAACAGCGGCGCCGCTACATTGGGAATAATATGGGAGAGGATAATAGTGCTGTCTCTGGCACCGAGTGCCCGCGCTGCTAATACGAACTCCCGCTCGCGGATCGACAGTATACTACCGCGCACTAATCGCGCCGCCTGCATCCAAGAAAACATCACCAATACGATCACCAACTTGGCAATACTGTCGTTGCCACCGCCAAACAACGCGCCCAGCAGCGGCACTTTGTCCAGCTCCACCGCTGCAAACACAATCATTAGTGGCAAAATGGGCAGCGACAACATCGAGTCGGTCATACGCATTAGCACCGCGTCTATCCAGCCACCATAAAACCCTGCCAAACTGCCTACCAGCACGCCAACTAAGGCCGAGGCCAAGGCTACTAACAGCCCCACGCCCATCGATACGCGGGCGCCGTAGATAAGGCGCATCAGTACATCGCGGCCCAACTCGTCGGTACCCAGCAGGTGATATTTATCAAAGCCGGCAAAAACCCCCAGTAGTAATCGCGACTCGCTACTGGCCAAGGCTTGAAGCTGCTGCAAGGTAGCGCTGTCGCGTTGCTCTAGGAAGTCCAGAATATCGTCGGCGGGCAGCTGCTCAGTGGCTCGCAATAGCTGCGCCGCCACCAATTGTTTGAGCAGTGCACGGGCGCGTAGGTCGCTGGCGGTGATGAAGGTTTCCAGTGCCTGGTCTTGCTGGCCCCGGGGCATAACGACAGCGGACAGCGGCGGCAAATAGCGATTGAACACCGACTGAGACTCGGCATTGTTGCCGCTAAGGGCACCGATTAACGGGGCCATTAGCGCCGCCAGTATCAGTATCACCAGCAGCCAAAACCCCGCCAGCGCCATCCGGTGCTGCATAAACTGGGCTCGAATAATCTGCCCCATGGTGAGCGCTTGCTGCGAATCCACAGCGGCTACTGGAGGGTTTTCTAAACTATTCACCGTCACCTCAGTTATAAGAAATACGCGGATCGGCCAGCGCATATAAAATATCGGCCAGTAGATTCATCGTCAACACCATGGCAATGGAGATCATAAAGGAGACCATCGCCATATTAAAATCGTTGCCGACGATAGAGTCGAATACCAGCTTACCCACCCCCTGATAGGCGAACACAGTCTCGGTAATAATAGCCCCGGAGAAAATACTAGAGGCACTAAGAGAGACTACTGTGATCAGCGGAATAAGCGCATTGCGAAAACCGTGTACCCAAATCACCCGATAACGGCTCAGGCCCTTGGCCCGGGCGGTGCGAATAAAGTCGTTGCCCATGGCCTCGATCATCGAGGAGCGGGCGAAGCGCAAATAGACGCCGGCCTGCAAAGTCATCAGCGAGATAGCCGGTAGAATCAGGTATTTAAGGCGATCGACAAAGGCCTCCCAACCGCTGAGATTGGCACCGATAGTTTGGGTGCCGCCGGCGGGCAGCCACTCCAATTTAACCGCGAATACAATGATCAACATAATACCCAGCCAAAAAGAGGGCAGGGAGATGCCGCCGTAGGAGAAAAAATTCGCCACATAGTCAAAGCGCGAACCCGGATTGAGACCGGCCATCACCCCCAGCGGAATGCCAATGACCAGCGCCATGGTCAAAACCAAGGCCGATAAATAGAGAGTATTGACTAGCCGCGGTGCGATCATTTCTTGCACCGGTATGCGGTAGGTTCTCGAATAACCAAAATTACCCTGACTAAAGTCTGCAAGCCAGTGCCAGTAGCGCACCGTAATTGGCTGGTCCAAACCGTACAGGCTCTTCAGCCGTGTGACATCCTCGGCGGTCATCTTAGGATTGGAGCTGACCATAATATCGATCGGGTCCCCGGGCATTAGCGACATCACGTAGTAGCATACAAACGACAATAGAATCAGCACCACCACAGTTTGCAGTAAACGCCGCAGGATAAACGCACTCACTCGGTGAGGATCCAGTATTCCACACGATTACTCGCTTGAAACTGGTGTCCCGGCAATTGGTAACCGGCTAAATTGTTGGGGATCACGGCAATGTCGGAGCGATAGTACAGCGGAATCACCGGCACCTGATCGGTATAGTGGTGCAGTATTTGCTGCACTAGCGCCCGGCGTTTGCTGTCGTCAAATTCACCATCGAGCTGATCCAGCAGCATATCGACCGGCTCACTGACCCAGCCGCCAGTGTTCTGACCACTAAACTGATTGTCCGGACGGGGAATATTTTTGCTGTGCAAGGTCGACTTCGGCGAGCTCTCCGGAGCGGAAATATAAGCGAACATCGCCATTGCGGAGTATTTGCCTTTGCGCACGGTCTCGCCAAAATAGACCCGGGCCGGCTCGTTTTTTATGCTGATTTCGATGCCAACGGCCTTCCACTGATCCTGCAGATAGGTCTGTACCAACTCCCGGGATTTGTCACCGGCGGTGGTCATAAATTGCAGCGACAATTTAACCCCGTCACGGTGGCGGTAGTTGTCCGGCCCCAGTATCCAGCCGGCTTCATCGAGCAACTTGTTGGCCCGACGCGGGGAGTAGCGGTAGTCAACAATATGCGCCGGGTCATCGCTATACCAGGGGTCGATGGGGGCGATATTGTGGATAGCTCGGGCCTGCTTGCCCTCGAACAGCGCATTGACCAGTTCTTCGCGATTGATCGCATGGACCAAGGCCCGGCGCACCCGCACATCGCTCAGCAGTGGGTTGTCCAATTGCAGATCGATATGCTCGTAGGTAATAGACGGTTTGTACTTGACCTGTAACGGCAGCTGTTCGCGCAGCACAGTTTTTTCAAATTTCATCGCCTGATCAAATTTGAGCCCCAGTACCGAGATCATATCAATGGTACCGCTGCGAATATTGGCCTCTAAGGTAGCGGTATTGGGAATGATCTTAAACACCAGTTGCTCAATCGCCGGGGGCTGGCCGCGCCAGTGTTCGTTGCGGTTGAATACCAAGTGGCTGCCGAGTTTGAGTTCGGTCACCCGATAGGGGCCGTTGTATAGCCCGGGGGTAGTGGGGGCGGTGACATATAGTGTGTTTTTCTCGTAGCCCAGCGGTTGCTCGGCGAAGCGTTCAAACACCGGGCCCTCCAAGTGTTCCGGCAAGGTGGCAAAGCCGCCCATGCGAGCAAAGTCCCAGCGCGCCTTTTGGTAGACTAAGACAAAGGCTTTGTCGTCAGTGGCATCGAGTTCCACCCGCTCCACCGTGGTATAGACCTCTTTTTCGCCAACGGTGACATTTTTATGCGAACCTACCCGCCAAGAAAATTCGATATCGCTGGCGGTCACCGGAGTGCCATCACCCCAAAATTGATTGTCTTTTATGCGCCACTGGGCACGAATTTTCTGCTCGCCCTGCTCCGTCACGAACTGCGCGTCACCGTTGTCAAAAGAGGGGATGCGCTCGACAATCTGCGGCTGCCAGGTGGCGTTAGCATCCATATACACCAGCGTGCGACCCGAAATTTTGTGCAGGTACATGGTCGCCATCATCTGTCCGATAATGGCGTTGAGATTTTCGAATTCTTGGGTCAAACCGACCTTTAACTCGCGGTTGTCGGGCTTGTTGCTGACGGCGGCGGTTTCGGCCGGCTCCTGTGAACAGCTGGCCAGGGTCAGCGCTAACAGCAGAGGTAGTGCGTAGTATTTCATCGATCTATCCTGTAAAAATGCCGGAAAAAGTATCGGTAAGCGCTGCGGGGCTAACCTACCGGTAATAACTGCCAATATTAACTACTACTATTAATGACCAATATTAATGACCCATATTAATGACCCATATTAGCCACCTATATTAACTAACGATATTAACCAACTGTAATAGCTAACTACATTAACTACCCGTAATAACTATTTGCTAAGCTTCCTGCTGTAGCCGGCTGTAAGTGGCCGGCATAACATCAGCGGGCCGGCAGCCAACAGGCTACCTGATGGCCATCGCTATCGATTACCGACTCCAGCGCCGGTGTCTCCAGCGAACAGCGCGCGCTGGCATACTGACAGCGCGGGTGAAAGGCACAGCCGCTGGGGGGATCAATAGGGCTGGGCACATCACCGCCCAGTGTTAGCCGTCCTCGCCGCTTGCCCCGGCCGACCTGCGGTATCGCCGTTAGCAGCGCCTGTGTATAGGGATGTTGCGGCTTGGCAAACAGTGCATCCCGGGGCGCTATCTCGACAATTTTCCCCAGGTACATTACGGCAATGGTGTCGCAGACATGTTCGACCACCGCCAGATCGTGGGAGATAAAAATATAGGTCAAATTGAATTGACGCTGCAAATCCTTTAACAAATTGAGAATTTGTGCCTGCACCGAAACATCTAAGGCACTGGTGGGCTCATCGGCAATAATCAATTCGGGGCGCAGCATAATACTGCGGGCAATACTGATACGCTGGCGCTGACCGCCACTAAATTCATGCGGATAGCGGTTGATATGCTCCGTCTTCAGACCGACTACCACAAGCAACTCCAGTGCCTTTTGCCGCTGCTGCTCGCGATTGCCAATCCGGTGTATCTGCAGCGGCTCCATAATGATCTGACCCACGGTTTTGCGCGGGTCCAGCGCTGCAAAAGGGTCCTGAAAGATCATCTGTAGACGCCGGCGTTTTTCTCGCAGCACCTTGCCAGAACAACCTAGAAAGTCCTCACCTTCGAAGCGAATACTACCGCTACTGGGTTCCAGTAATCGAATGATAGTGCGCCCCAGAGTCGACTTACCGCAGCCACTCTCACCCACTAGGCCCAACGTCTGACCCCGCTGAAGTACCAACGACACCCCGTCCACGGCTCGCACCTCGGCGACTTTACGCAGCAGCAAGCCGCGCCTAATGGGAAAGCTAACCTTGAGATTGTCGACCTCGAGCAAGGCCTTGCTGGGTACTGGCGCCGCCGGTTTATACATTAAAACAGGCTACCTGATGCTGATCGCCGATAGTGCGCAGCGGCGGTTTTTCAGCGCAGCCGGGGCTGACTCGAGCACAGCGATTTTGGAAGGCACAACCGACCGGTAGATCCAGTGGCGAGGGCACGCTGCCCTCGATCGTGTGCAGTCGCTGTACCCGCTGACCCAAGCGCGGCAGCGAGTTGATCAGGGCTTGGGTATAGGGGTGCTGCGGATGGGCAAAGAGCCGGTCGGCGGGGGCGATTTCCACGGTGCGACCGGCGTACATCACCATAACTTGATCGGCGAGCTCGGAGATAACCCCTAAATCGTGAGTAATAAATTGCACCGTCATCGAAAAACGCTGCTGCATGTCCTGAATCAGTTCGAGAATTTGCGCTTGAATGGTGACATCCAAAGCGGTGGTGGGTTCGTCGGCGATCAAAAAGTCCGGTTCACAGCACAGCGCCATGGCGATCATCGCGCGCTGGCGCATACCGCCAGACAGTTGGTGGGGATAGTCGCGATAGCGCTGGGCCGGAGCTGGAATGCCGACCAACTGCAGATACTCGATAGCGCGCTCTCTGGATTCGGCACCACTGAGACCCAGGTGCAACTTAATCTGCTCGTCCAGCTGATAGCCAATGGTATAAACGGGATTAAGTGCGGTCATCGGCTCTTGGAAAATCATCGCCATACGCCGTCCGCGAAAGCCTTGCATTTGCCGCTGGCCCAGCGCTAACACATCGACGCCATCGACCAGCGCACTACCGCCCACCACTCGTCCCGGGGGCTCGAGCAGTTGCATCATGGCGTAGGAGGTAACCGATTTTCCACAGCCGCTCTCGCCGACAATACCCAAGGTTTTACCGCGATCAATACTAAAGGAGACGTCGTCGACGGCTTTCACTTCCCCGAGTTGGGTAAAAAACGATGTTTTAAGCCCTGAGACTGAAACTAGCGGGGATGTCAACGAGCTGCTCTCCGTATTCGGTATGACCATAACAATGGCACAATTATAACGATGCCGCGATTATAACAGTCGAACGATTCTGCCGATGGGCCGATTACCCGCTATGGAACGATTGCCCAGGTGGGCCAATAGCGAGCAGAGTAAGAGCATCGCCGACAAAAGTCCAGCCGATTACGATGCTAAGATCTAGCCCAAACCCGGCCCCAGCAGGCCCACAATTCGGCTGCGATAGTCGCCTTTCAACTGCGCATCCGGAGCAATATCCACCGCCTTTTGCCAATAGAAGCTGGCCCGATCGAGATCGCCCTGCTGCAGGTAAACCTCCCCCAATAGAAAGTAAAAGCGGTCCTCTTGTTGCTTGCGGCTAATAGCATAACGAAGATGGGCGATGGCGGCTGGGTAGTCTTGTTTTGCCAGCGCCTCTTTGCCCAGTTCGAAGCGATAATAGGGGTTTTGCTGGCGGTGACTGGCCACCTGCTGTCCGTAAAATTGCGCCCGTTGGTCTTCGCCACGACTCAGGTACAACTTTTGCAGGTTAGTCATCGCCACGTAGTGATTGCGGTTTTGGCTAAGCGCCTGAAAATAGCTGCTGCGGGCATGTTCAAAGTGGCCGCCGCGCTGATACAAATTACCCAGGTTAGACCACAGCGGAGCCGAGCTCGGCGCCAGCGCTAGGCCGCTGCGAAAACGTCGAAAGGCCTGCAAGGGATTACCCGCCAGCATTTCTTCGACCGCAATATTATTGTAAAAGTGGGCCTTGGCCTGAACATCACTGATCACCCTGCGGCGATAATTAGGGCGGAAATTGACCATATTAAAGTCGATTACCTGTTCTTCACCCTTGAGGATTAGCGACACATTGACATGTAAGTTGAAAATAAAGGAGTCGCCCTGTCGACCCCAATAGGGTGGAATATCAACCTGCTGATAGCGCGCATCAAGACCCAGCTCGCGGGCGAAAGCGATAAACATATTGGTGAAAGACAAACAGTTGCCACGGCCGTTGGCGAAGGTTTCTGCGGCGGTACCCGTGGTGGTGTCGTACTCCAGTTTAAAATCACCGCGCTCGACAATCGCCAGCAACAGCAAACGCAGGGCACGCTCTGGGTTGTTGGGTCGACCGACATGCTGTTCAAGAAAGTCCAGCATAGCTGGACTCAATTGCAGTAGCTGAAGATCCTCCGGCACCAAAACAGGCGTGCTGACTGTAGCGCTGGCACCTTGGCTGACAAGCTCGCTGGCGGGAATGTTGGCAGGAACGTGGGCGGGGATGCTAGTAGACTGAGCGGGCAGCAATGGTGCGCCCTGCAATAAGATCTCGGCGCTCAGCAGCGGCCGCTGATCAATCGTCGGTACTGGCGCGCAGCCAGCCAAGGTCAGCAGTATAACGGCGCTTAACTGTCGCTTGGTGATCGAATTATGTATCATTTGAATGCCTTTGCTAACAGCGTTCTCGCGCAGTCGGTAGCCAGCCACCAAAATGACAGCGGCGCCCTTAGTCTAGAGGATACTCGCTGTCGAAGGCTAGCCCTGTGGCTGCTCTAGCAGAGCATTAGCAAACTTAAGCTGCTGCTAAAAAGGCCTCGCTTATAGGGTCACAATACACGCTCTGCGCTGGCAATGCTTGTCGCTTATCTCTATGCTATGACGCTCTTTTTTGCCGCTACAGCAACAATAATAAGACTCGGAAAACGCTATGAGCACTGCTATTGAAGCCGCCCAACCAACATTTTTTGGCCACCCTCGCGGGCTAGTGATTTGTTTTGGCACCGAGCTGTGGGAGCGTTTTTCCTACTACGGTATGCGCGCGCTGCTAATTTTTTATCTAACCCAACACTTTCTCTTCAGCGACGGTCAGGCCTTTCTCATCTACGGCGCCTACACCGCACTCGTTTATTTGAAGGGCCCCCGGCAGTGGCGGGCGAGCCCCGAGATCCCTTCTACCTGCAGGCTTTTTATCTATCACTGGCGTTTATTATTACCGGGGTTGGCTTTTTGAAAGCCAATATTTCCACTATTGTCGGCAATTTGTACCCGGCGGATGACCCGCGCCGAGACGGCGGTTTTACTCTCTTTTATATGGGTATCAATATCGGTGCCTTTTTCTCGTCGCTGCTGTGTGGCTGGCTGGGGCAAACCTACGGCTGGAGCTACGGCTTTGGCCTCGCCGGCATTGGTATGCTGTTTGGGCTGCTGGTGTTCCTGCGCGGCCAGCCGCTATTAGACGGTCACGCCGAGCCACCGAATCCAGAACTGCTGAAAGCGCCACTGGTAGCGGGGCTGTCCCGGGAAATACTGATCTACGGCGGCGGGCTGATTGGCGTTGCAGTTATCTGGCAACTGGTGCAACACCAGCAACTGGTCGGCAATCTGCTACTGGGCTCCGGCGGTATTATGCTCGCCGTGGTACTCGGCTTTTCTTTCTTCCAGTGCACTCCGGTGGAGCGCGACCGCATGTTAACTGCATCAACGTTAATCGTCTTTTCAGTACTGTTTTGGGCGCTGTTTGAACAGGCCGGCTCGTCACTTAATCTGTTCGCCGATCGCATTGTCGACCGCTCACTGTTTGGCTGGGAAGTACCCGCATCCATGTTCCAATCGCTCAACGCCTTTTTCATTTTCACCCTCGCGCCGCTATTTGCGATGCTATGGCTGCGCTTAGCCCGGCGCGGTATCGAGCCCTCAACACCGGTTAAGTTCGCCTTCGCTATATTTATGGTAGGACTGGGCTTTTTGGTGCTGGTCTTTGGCATAGAAACAACCGGCGGCGGGGGTAAACCGGGGATGATTTGGCTAGTACTTATTTACCTGCTGCACACCATTGGCGAATTGTGCCTGTCGCCGGTGGGGCTCTCGATGATTACCAAGCTGAGCGTACCGCGGGTAGTGGGTATGATGATGGGGGTCTGGTTTCTAGCCAGTGCCGCCGCCAATTATATTGCCAGCATGATCGCCGGTCTCACCGGCGCCGACGGCGCTGCCGCCGACCCCGCCGAGGCCACCGCCCGAATACTCTCAGTGTATAACAATGTCGGTTGGCTAGCGGTGGCGGTGGCAGTGTTCCTGCTATTGATCGCGCCGCGGTATGCACGGCGTACACTAAACTTCTCGGTTGTGGGGCTTGTTGTTCGGGGTTAGTTGTCCGGAGTTGGCTGACAGCGCTAAGCGCATTTTTTTTCACCGTAAATACGGGTATATTCCCTGCCTAACCATCACCATTTCGGAACTCGATACTATGACTACTCAAGCACCTGCCGGCCTCGAATTAGACGATGCCGTCGACAATATGATTAATGCTCTATGCGCCCCCGGCGCAGACTTTGCGATGGCGGAAAAAACCATCGAGGGTATCAGCTATCCGGTATTTGAGCAGCGCGAGTCGAGCTTGCGCGGCGCCTATGCCCTAGCCGCTAACCATGGCGACGCCGACTTTTTAGTCTACGAGGGCGAGCGTCTGAGCTTTAGCCAAAGCCTGCAGCAGGCTTGGAACCTAGCTCATATCCTCAAAACCGAATACGGGGTAAAAAAAGGTGACCGGGTCGCGTTGATTATGCGCAACTACCCGGAGTGGTGTATCAGTTATATCGCCACCACTGCCATGGGTGCGGTAATCGTGCCGATGAATGGCTGGTGGACTACCGAAGAACTGGACTTTGCCCTCACCGATTGCGACGCCCAGGTGGTCATCGCCGACCGCGAGCGTATCGAAAGGCTCAAACCCTTAGTCGAGAAACTCGGTTTTCGCGGTATCGCGGTGCGCTGTGAAGGCGACTTGCCGGTCGGTATTAACCACTACCAAGGGCTGCTGCATAAGCTGGCAGACCAACCCATGCCCAGTGATGAGATTGACGAGCTCGACGATGCCATGATTTTGTACACCTCCGGTACTACCGGCCACCCGAAGGGTGCGGTCTCCACCCATTTGGCCATTATGAGTGTGATCAAGACTTGGACCCTGATCACCATCGCCGGGGTGGTGGTGAAAGGTCAACGCGACCAGGAGGACGGCATTGAGCCCCCCATCAACCCCCCCCAGCCGGCGGCGCTGGTATCGGTACCGCTGTTTCACGTCACCGGCTGCAACGCTATTTTCCTGATTTCGCTGATCGTTGCTCGCAAGCTGGTACTGATGCACAAGTGGGACGCGACCCGGGCCTTGGAGCTCATTCAAGAAGAGCGCGTTACCGGTTTTACCGGGGTACCGACCATGTCCTGGGAGATAGTGACCCACCCCAACGTTGCTCAGTACGACCTCTCAACGCTGGCATCGCTAGGTTCCGGCGGCGCCGCCCGGCCCCCGGAGCAAGTTCGGGTAATGACAGAAAAATTTCCCGCCGCCCCCGCCGGCGGTGGTTATGGTCTCACCGAGACCAACGCCATGGGCGCTCTTAACAGCGGTATCAACTATCAGTTAAAACCCGGTAGTACCGGCCGTCCAACTTACCCTATTGTGGCGATGAAAATTGTCGATGAGTCCGGCGTGGAGCAGCCTCAGGGCGAACGCGGCGAGATTTTGATCAAAAGTGCCGCCAATATTCGCGGCTACTGGAATCAGCCGGAAAAAACCGCCACCGATTTTGTCGACGGCTGGTTTCACACCGGCGATATTGGCCTAATGGACAGCGATGGGTTTTTATGGATTGTCGATAGACTAAAAGAAATCGTGATTCGCGGCGGAGAAAATATCTCTGTTACCGCCGTCGAGCAAATTATTCACCAACACCCCAACGTCATGGAAGTGGCTTGTTATGGTCTGCCGGACGAGCGTTTGGGAGAGATTTTAGGCGCGACAGTGATGTTGGTGCCCGGTACTAGCTTGGACGCACAGACGCTGAAAAGCCATATCGGCGAGCATCTCGCCGCCTTCAATATTCCCGCCCATATCAGTTTTCAAAGCGAGCAATTGCAGCGCGGTGCCACCGACAAAATCTTTAAGCGCGGGATCAGAGAATCGGTGATGGCGCAGCTTGGCCTAAGCTAATGTAACTGTGCCGATTCGGCGGCGATCTCCTCGCCGTCGTCGCAGCGACAGGCTTCCATCCACAGCGGCCACTCCATCGGCAAAGAGCGATCGATGTCGCGTTGTAATCTGACCTGCTGCCCCGGTGGCAGGCTCAACAATGCCACTTGCAACTGCGCCATACGGTGGCGTGCCAAGTGCAGTATGTTGATATCTTCTTGCAGCTGGGCCCGGTCAATACTGTCCTGCAGCTGGTCAATAAAACGATCCAACATAGACTTCTCTCCAATAGCGTAAAGCGGTTATTGAAGTTCTTACTAGCAGGTTTTGTGCCAGTGCTAAGCGGTCAAAAAAGCACCCCGAGAAAAGACTTAAGCCATTGTTTATTATAGGAATTATATTTTTTCTTGGAATGAAAGTACGCGTCAGTAAGTTGGCGCGCCGGCTAGCTATGCAGCAGTTGCTGAATACCGGCTAGCCCCAGTTGCTGCAACCGCTCAATATTATTGTCGGGAATCGACTCGGCATTAGGATATTCTTGCAGCAACCGGGCCAGCTGCGCCTCACGAATAAAGTGCAACATGGGGAAGGGTGAGCGGTTGCTGTAATTTTCAACATCGTCGGGGTCACAGCCCTCAAAACAGTAGTCCGGGTGGAAGGTAGCAATCTGGATAACACCCTCCAGACCGGCCTGCTCTAGCAAGTCACCGGCCATACCCGCGGCGTCCCAGAACTCGGTAAAGTCGCTGAGGGCAGTGCTGAAGATAAGTAAGGTGGTGGCAATATCACTCTCATCGCAACTTTGCAGCCGATCCAGTTCATGCAAAATAGCCTCGGCAACAGCCTCCATTTCGACGCTATCACAACAGCTGAAGTGCACCGTATTGGCGGTTAACACCGGACCGGCAAAGGGACACAGATTGAGCCCCAAGACGATCTTCTCGAGCCAGTGACGAGTCGCCGCCTCAGCAGTAGCTGCTGGTACGCAACCCGCTTGATCTTCTACTGCGTCCATAGACCGTTTCTCCACACCCTTTATCGCCTGTTAGCAGGCAAAAAAAAACGGATGGGGGTGAGCCCTATCCGCTGTATCGAGCACTGTTACCGTTACGGATTAACAGCCTCTTTTAACGCCTTACCCGGCTTAAAACCGACAGTATTACTGGCAGCTATTTGCAGTGGCTCGCCGGTCTGAGGATTTTTACCGGTACGAGCATTGCGATGGCGATTTTCAAAAGTGCCAAAACCGATCAAACTAACTGACTCTTGGCGACTCAGGGAATTGGTAATTTCATCTAAAATGGCTGACAGTACATCATTAGCTTGGCTAGTCGAAATATCGGCTTTATCGGCAATAGCCGCTGCTAGATCTGGTTTGCGCATAGTGGAACCTCTTTTTATGTATCACTGAACACTCAGTTTGAACAGGGCGTATTATGCCGACCGAGTGCCTTAAATGGAAGATTAGGAACCGTGAAAAACCTACGGATTAGGCCATTATCGGCGGTAATTCTTTCTGCAGGCGGACTTTTTGTTTAACCCCTTCCCCGGTCAGTGCAAATCCTAGCAAGTTGCCCGTAACATCGCGAAATTCGCCAACGATATTATTGCCCTGTTGATCTATCGACCACTCGCCGGCGGCACCCATCGGCGGCGGATTAACCACTACCGGGCAGGCCGGGGTTTTGATACTGACCGGCATTACGCCGTAGCTGACCTCGGTTGGAATACCCGCCAAAGTTTTACCCAGTGCTCTGGCGCCGGCCATCAGCGGCGCCACATAGACTAAATTGTGACCCTCGATCTCGGCGCAATCTCCCAGCGTATAGACATTTTTGGCCGAGGTCTCTAGCAGTCGGTTGGCAACAATACCGCGATTGACGGCGATACCGGCGGCGGCGGCCAGCTCAGTGCGCGCCCTTACCCCGACCGCGCAGATCACCAAATCAGCATTAATAGTAGCACCGGTGCTGAGGCTGACTGCAACGCCCTGCTCGGCCTTGTTCACCTCGGTGACAAAGGGCCCAAAGTGAAAGGTCGCGCCCTTTTCCTCCAGTGCACTTTGCACCGCTCTGCCGGCAGCTTCCGGCAATAGGGTCGGCAGGCAGTACTCCAGCGGGTCAACAGTCTCCACTTCAAAACCGCCGTTAATCAGGTCGTTAGTATACTCACAGCCGATCAACCCGCCGCCGATAATACACACTTTTTTGGCTTTGGTTTTTTTCATCGACTTGCGAAAATCGTCAAAATCTAGCAAATCGTTAATACCGTAGACATGGTCTAAGGCATCGCCTTTGATCGGTGGAGTAATCGTACTGGCACCCAGCGCCAACACCAACTTGCTATAGTGAATGCGGGTGGCGGCATCGCCAACCTTAATCAATTGTTGGCTGGTGTCGATCTCGACCACTCGGGTCATGGTCCAAACACTGGCCCGCAGCTGCCGCGCCATAGTGCCGGCGTCTGCTTGAGCCAGGTCTGCTGCCTCGGTGTTTTTGGTATATCCGGTAGACAACATCGGCTTGGAGTAGGGACGACCGTCATCGGCGCTGATTATGATCAGTGGGGTCTGTGCGTCGTGCTTGCGAAACTCACGGGCCAAATTGTAACCGGCTAAACCGGTACCGAGAATAATAATAGGCGCCGCAGCATGATCAGTCGCGTCATCGCCGTCGTGGTGCGGTACGTCCGAGGTCTGCGGTGCTTCGGCCAACAGTTCGAAGTCGTCTTTGCCAACACCGCAATCGGGACAAACCCAATCTTCCGGCACATCTTGCCAGCGGGTACCGGCAGCAATGCCGGAGTCCGGGTCGCCTAGGGCCTCGTCATAGATCCATCCGCAAACAATACACTCCCACTTACTCATTAATTCTCACCCTTTGTTATTCGATTGTTGCTAGACTCTGCGGGAAAAGCCGATTACCAAACTCGATTGGCACAGTTGCATATGGGCTCGATATCCCGCATTCTTCCGACTTCTCTCGTTAGCGAATTAGTTCCCGGAAGCCCGATATTGTACGCTGTT
>JBLHLU010000034.1:0-20405 GCA_047623385.1 Paraglaciecola psychrophila | reverse complement strand
AGTCGCGGCCCCTGTGGGTTGTTTAAAAATGCACGGTAGCGCTCGCGAATAAGCGCCCGGTCATCAGGGTGAATAATATCAACAAACTGTTCGAAGGAGATTCTTCGGCTAGCGTCTTCCGGTAAATCCAAATCTTGGTGACACAGTGGTGTCATGGCTATAGTGTCGGTGGCGAAATAATAGGTCCAGCCATAGAGCTTTAGTCTTGAGAACAGTGACTGCCAGCTCTTTACTGCACTCGATACACTCGCTATGGCTGGCTCGGCCCCGGCTTGCTCGGTACCTATAACGGCAACTTCGTGCACAGTATTGGCGTCGTCAAATTTTGCTCTGAGGGTTACCGAGAGCGCCAATTTGTGCACCGGCAGGACTAGTTCAATATCCTCTGAGCGCTCTATGCCATCGGCAATAACCTTGTTGACCAAGTTGATAAGTGCCGGGAAGGGATTTATTGAGCAGCTCTCAAGGGTGCAGCCCAATTCAATTGCAGGCATTTTTTCAGCCTGTAAAATGGCCGCCGCGGTATCATTGAGGTAAGTGATTCGGCCTCGCTGATCAACCGAGAAAGCGACAATGGGCATGCCGTTAAGCAATTGTGCAAAGTGTTGAGATTGTGTCTGCGAGAGTAACTGAGCGGGTGGGCTATTGCTGTTGTTTTGCATCGACAGGAGTCTCAAACAAAGCTAAAAGTAGTGTTGGCAACGTTGTTAAATGCCTATACCCGATTTTCAATAGTAGGTTTTTATACCACAGAAAGCGTTTGACCACCAGCTAGCTGCGAGGGATAAAAGGGTGGAAAAATGTTGTCGGATCAGATCTAATCACCGTTTTTTAAATGGCCTAACTGACCTATGTGCCGCGACCGTACCGGTGAATGGAAAGCTGTTAATGTCGACAATACGGGATAATAACTTGGGCTTGTTGTTGATTCGACAGCATTTTTTATGGAGCTAGCTATTAACAAGATTGCAGTGGGAATTGACTTTGGTACCTCCAATTCGGCGGCGGCGCTATTTGACGGGACCCATCTAACGATGGTGTCACTGGACCCGGGCAGTACCATTACGCCCACCGCGGTTCATCTTGATAGAGATTATCAGACCTTGACCGGCGCAGCGGCAGTGCAGCGCTTTGTTGACGAAAATCGCGGTCGCAAAGTTGAGATGGTTGCCGAGGTTATAGGTCAGGCTTCGACCTCGGTGGACGATCCGATTGGCAGTGATACCGGCGGTGCCAATAGCGCCAATATTTACGGTAACTTGGTTGATTGGAGTTTGCCCGGGCGCTTGTTTTTGGGTGTTAAGAGGCTGCTGGGCAATGAGCACTTGCAGACCTTGAAAGTTTTTGAAAAAGACTTTCGTTTGGTAGCATTGATCACGCCGATACTGCTAAAAATTCGTCAGGCGATTGCTCAGGCGACACCGGCAAAAGTTAACAGTGTACATATTGGACGCCCCGTTGAATTTGAGGGCAGGGCGCAATCAACCAATACCACAGCCGTATCGCGATTACAGCAGGCCTGCGACTATGCCGGGCACCGCAATGTGACATTTTATCCTGAACCGGTAGCGGCAACGCTGAGCTATCTGTTTAGTCGGCGCAGCGATGACAGCGGTACCGTGTTAACGGTTGATTTTGGAGGCGGCACCCTCGACTTCAGCCTATTGCGTTACACCGGTGCTGATTGCGCCAACCCCAATTTTAATGAGCGCGGCTTGCAACTAGCCAGCGCGGTTCAGCCCTTTCAATTTGAGGTGCTGGCAACCCACGGTGTCGCGGTTGCCGGAGATCATATCGACCAGTTAATTTTTCGTTCGCTGGTATTTCCCGAATTGGGCAAGGGCGCGCTCTGGCTGCGACGGGTAGAGGGTGTTGCCATCGAAACCCCTTTTCCCTTCGACGACTACGAGCAGGGGTTGTTGAACTGGACAATTAGCCACAGCCTCAATCAAAACAGCTATACCGCCAGGCTCACTGATCTTACCTTTTGCTCGGCCGGTACTGCGGTCAAAATTGCGCGGCTGCGAGATGTAATTCAATACAATTTAAGCTTTACTATTTTTGCGGCAATTAAACAGGCGAAGGCGCAGTTGTCGGAGCGCGAGCATACGGTATTACACATTCCCGAATTGGATCTGGAACTACCGTTTAGCCGAATACAACTCGACGCGATTATTGCCGATTTGATTGTCGATATGGGACATTCGTTGACACAATTACTGGCGCAGGCACAGCTTTCTCCAGAAGCGGTGGACCGAGTGCTTAGAACCGGCGGTTCCTCGAATATTGCGGCAGTTATTGCGCTGTTGGAGCAGCGTTTTCCTGGTAAAGTGGTTAAACACGATCCCTTTAGCAGCGTCGCCGCCGGTCTTGCCATAGCCAACTACTACGGCTATACCGTTTAGGGATGCAGTTGCAGCTGGTGTCTGTCAGTGTGGCTTGAATGCAATAGGTGCGGCATAAACTTTGGTAGCTTTAGCACCAGCAAAGCGCGCTGTAGGCAGTTAATCGGCGGTGTCTAAATTGAATGTTATGGCGGCTATGATTGCCTGCTAAGGCTAGTGCCGGTATATCGGGTTGTTGATGTCTATTCTATAAATCGTCTACATCTAGCTTGTAGCTGACCTATATGGCTAAGGTTTAGATTGCAGGCTACCGCGAGGTTCATCATGCGATCAGTGCCGAGATGATTTTTTCTGTATAGCGTAGTGTCTCTAAGCAGGGGTGTTAACGATGGTATTAGGCAGGAGTTGTTACTAATCAGCTATTATGGCGAGCGTGAAGCTCACCATAATAGCAATAATAGAGCGCGTTGCTTATGGGGTCACTGCGTCGTTGGCGCTTTCCATGGCACTGTCCATTGCACTTCCGGCTTGCTCTTTCATATCGCCGCCCATGTCTTTGGCTCCGTCCATCATGTCGCCACCCATTTCTTTAGCGCCGTCGACCATATCGCCGCCCATTTCCTTAGCGCCGTCGACCATGTCACCACCCATGTCTTTGGCGCCGTCGACCATATCGCCGCCCATTTCCTTGGCGCTGTCGGCCATATCACCGGCTGTCTCGCCGATAGAACCCATGGTATCGCTCACTGCACTACCCACCGACTTCATAGAATCGGCGCCTATCTCTGTCACTGAATCGTCAGCAGCGTCTTGTGCAGCGCTGCTGGGTTCTTCGGATTGACTGCAAGCCAGCAGTCCAGTGAGGATAAAAGGCATAGCTGCTAAGTAAATTAATTTCATTGTTGTTTCCTTCAGTAGAGTAAAAGTGATTTTATTGATTTTATTGAAAACTATTATTTTTTAATCTGACGGTATACGAACAGTAACACAAAAGCGCCCGCTGTCGCAGTCACTATACTGCCGGTACTTAGGCCCCCGGTAGCGCTCAAACCGATCAGTGAACCAATATAACCGCCGACAAAGGCGCCGGCAATACCTAGTGCCATGGTGATTAACCAGCCACCACCGTCTTTGCCTGGCATTAGCCATTTAGCCAGCGCGCCGGCGATTAAGCCTAAGATTATCCATGAAACAATGCCCATCGTCTTACCCTCTTGTTAATGTATTGACGGTGTCAGCATATCGACAAAGTTTGCCCTTTCATAGCACCGCCCTTTCATCCCACCGCCCGATTGTCTATAAAGCGCCTATTGAGCCACTTTATAGTGCTGCTGAAAATTTTCAGACCATTGTTTTAAGTTAGTATTTACCTTTTATTATTCCAGTAGGTAATTAGCTTGTTATCAATACATAATTTATTCAACCGGCGAGGTTTGCTACTCACCTCAACGGCAGGTAAAACGCAAAAAAGTACTGTGCGGGCAGGTTGAATCAAGGCTTGGTTGTGGACGGCTCAAGGGTGGCGCAACAGCAAAAAATCCAAGCCTATGACCAATAGATACAAGGTGCTGTTGTCGCAACTATGGGTTTGGCACAGCGGCAAAGGGCAGGGCTACTAAGCGAAGGTCGGATTTTTGGAAGATGATAGCACCGGGCCAGCTCGTTTATACGCGGGCTCAGTGACGAAGGCCGCCGAGTGGTTCACGCTGCCATGGGTAGCAATTTTTTGCGTCAGCTTGAAATCGAAATTTTGACTTGGTGCCGCTAGATTAGCAGGCACCCGAGCTACCGAGCATAAAAGTACTTAGCCATATTAGGGAGACAATGCTGAACAGCCCGCCAGTGGTGTTTGCCACTCAGTACAAGGGTGAGCAAGATACTGCAGGGGTGCTGGTTGGCGGTACCGAGATTACTTGGTCAAAACTATCCGCCACCGAGAGCTACTGGCATCAATAAAGATGTTGCAGCAATGGGCGGGTTTTGACTGTGGCTATGGCTGTGACTATGACTGTGACTATGACTGTGACTATGGCAAGACCTTGAGGAATTACACTGGGGACTGGCATGGATTAGTCTCAGAGGGTTACGGTGATCGGCAAAAAAGTCAGATCAATCGCTAAAGATTAGTTGTTGGTCTACGGCTTCTGGCGCAATTTTGGCAAGGTGCCGTCTAGCGAGTTTTTACTAAAAGAAGTGCGATGCATCGGTTTTTATTTACCTACCCGAATCGTTAATGTCTAACTTAGGTGCTTAGATCTGGCCTCAATATGGCCTCGGCATAGATTATTATATCAAAGCGATACACCACCAGGGCTAGCGCTTAGAAAAAATCAAAGAGTAAACTTTTGATACGCTATGCAATGGTGAAAAATATGCCTGAGCAAATGCCATTTATCGCCTTGCTATTTTGGTACGGGCATTGCCGCCTGCCGTGTCAGTTGCAGCGTAAGCCACCGCTTGATTGTATACGGTTAGGCCTGGAGACAAAGTGTTGGACTTGAACTAGAGCTACAGTATTCGAAAGGCGTAATGTCAGCGTGAATGGCGGCAATACCATATGCTTAGCTATGCACTTAGCTATGCGGTTAACGATGTTATTAACTATGTCCTTAACTATATTCTTAGCTATATTCTTAACTACGCAGTTAACCATACTCTTAATTATGCGTAGAAAATATTAGCGGGAAAGTTGATACGTTTTTACGGCGAGTGTCTTAAACGGTAGGTGACTTAAGTTATGGTGTTTTATGTCAGTGCCTTAGCCTGATTAGAAGTGACCAAGTACCAGAACCCGCCGGGTGCTGAGAGTGACGGATAAATTTTTTCGGTTTTTAATTATCAGCATCAGCATCAGCATCAGCATCAGCATCAGCATCAGCACCACTAGCGCTACCTCGGTTTTGGTGGCGCCAGCGAGTTGTTAATGGAAAAAATAATCGTCCCAACGTGGGGGGAATTGTTCAGGGGCGCCAAGGTGCACAAAAAAAGTAAGGCTAGAGCGAGGGTCGGTTTAAAACACGGGTGCCTGTTGCCGAGCCACGCTGATACCGGGCTGCCTGTTCTGGTTAATGATAGTGCGGTCGGTTATGATTTTTCTGTTAGGCATAGTGCCGTCAACCGCTACTGCGGGTGACAGTCTCTTAAGCCCAGTGTACTAAACCTAATGTACTAAACCCAATGTTCAACGTATTAAGCCCAATGGCCAACCTACTAAGCCCAGTGCACAGTGCTTTCGGCCATTGCTCGTGATAGCTGCAGCTCGATAGCCTTCGATATTCCAGCCAATCATTTTCAGTGGTTCCCTTATATTGATCTACTCAACGGTCTTGTTACCGTCGAAATACTGTGCGGAAAAATTGTTTTGATCGCAGCCACTGCCAGCGGTTTAATCGGTGATGACACACTACCGCCTATGGGCGCAATTTCAGCGATGGTGCGCAACGCCTATATCTTACAGGGGCGGAGCAACTTGTTGGACAGCGTGAGAATATATATAGACGAACACAGACAGACGAAAACACTGAAATTGAAACCCGGCTACCATTCGTTGCAGCAGTTGTGCCTATGAGTATTGTTAGTCAGGGCATAGCCGAACGCGATCAAAAAACACATAAGACAATTTTGGGCGCACAACTGACTAGTGGCAAAGCGTTACAGGGATTGGCTTGTAGACTGTCAAAGTGGTCGCCAGTAAACACACCGGGCATATTGCGGTGAGCCGCAATGTCGGCAAAGCAACCACATGTCGCTTTTCCGTAGCGCTTACATTGAGGTAGAACAACACCAAGAGGAGGGCGGTGGTAGTGTCTAGAGGAAGATTTTACAGGGATTTACCAACGCTTTGTTCATTTTACCGTATAATCACTGCAGGGATATCTCTTACCACCACCACGGAGTATTAATTGTGAGTATAAAAGAAATAGTTTTGATTTCGGCAATGGCACTGGCCAGTAGCGGTGCTTTGGCAGAGCAGACCGACAACCAAGAGGGATTCACCCTGTCGCCTATGGTGGGTAAATACCACTTTGATAAAAACCGCGAGATTGAGGATGACACCTTATTGTCTATCGGTCTGGGCTATCAATTCAATAGCCCCTGGGCGCTGGAGTTTGTCTATCTGCAAGCCGAAGGCGACGATGAGCGCAACCGTGGCGACATTGATTTAACGCAAATGCGTCTGGATGCGCTCTACCATTTTTCGCGTAACCAGAACAGCCAACCCTACCTAGCTTTTGGTCTAGGTAATAACGACTTCGATGGCGACCTTGGCAGTGATGAGGAAACTCTTATCAATGCCGGTGGCGGCATCAACTATTTTGTGTCCGATGCGTTATCGCTGCGCGGTGATGTGCGCTTTATCAATAGTCTCGACGAAGAAGATACCGATATCGCCCTCTCTGTCGGTCTGCGCTATGCCTTCGGCGCAAGCCCGCAGCCGATGAAAAAAGTGCCCGCTGTAATCGCGCCGGTCGACGGTGACGGTGACAATGATGGCGTAGCTGACTCAGCCGATCGCTGCCCCAACACAGAGACCGGCGTTAAGGTTGGTGACCGGGGTTGTGCGGTTATGGTGAGTGAGCGCTTTGATATTGCGCTAGAAGTGCGTTTTGATACCGATTCGGCCACGGTGCGAGACGGTGAGCGCAATGACGTGGCTGAATTAGCCCGCTTTATGACTGATTTCCCCAACACCCGTGTCGTTATAGAAGGCCACACCGATGACACCGGTGCAGCGGCCTATAACCAGCGCTTGTCAGAGTCTAGAGCTACGGCTGTAGCGGCGCTGTTGGTAGAGCAATACCAGATAGCAGCGTCCCGGGTTGAGTCCCGTGGCTTTGGTGAGTCGCGCCCGCTAGCTGCAAGTACCAAGGCAAACTATCGTGCCATAAACCGACGCGTAGTTGCTGGTATCTCAGTAGAAGTTGAGCGCGCAGAGAAAAAGTAAACCGGGTCGGTAGCTGGTGTGCGGTCAGGCTCACAAAGCGTCTGAGGATACTGGCTGCGTATTTTCCAAAAACGTTTGTGATTATTAGACACGTAGGCCCCACAAAGCGTCTGAGGATACTAGCTGCGTATGTTCCAAAAACGTTTGTGATTATTAGACACGTAGGCCTCACAAAGCGTCTGTGATTATTAGACGCGTAGGCCCCACAGAGCGTTTGTGGGTCACTAGTCGTTTAGGTACCGCAGAACGTTTGATAACTACTGTCGCCGTCCGCGGCGACATCTTGATATAGCCCAGTATGCGCGGTGTTCTTATACGGGCTGCGCAAAACGGATAAAAACTGTTCAGCGGCATCAGCGCTGGCAGTTTGCTCGCATTCTCGCAGCACCGCCTCTAGATGGTGATTGCGAGGAATAACGAGTGGGTTTTGATCCGCCATAGACTGTTTTATCATCTCGTTGCTGTCTTCCTGCTGGGCTAGCGTTTGCTGCCAGCTTCCAAACACCGCACCTAGCTTTGACTCCATCTGCGCGGCGATAGCCGGGTTAGTGAGTGCTTCCCCCAAATCATTAAAAGTCAGTGTGTAGTCCATTGCTTTGGCGGCAAATTGAGCCAGCAGTGAGTCAATCAACGGCTTGTGCTTTTCGCTATCGCTGGTTGTCAGACCAAATTTAGCAGCCAGCATGGTGTAATAGCGGCGGCTGAAACGCGCCGGAAAATCGCTGAGTAATGCTTCCAATTGCTCTCGGGAATGGTCGGGGTCACGCTCCACCAATTGCAGTAGGCACTCGGCAAAACGGGTCATATTCCAGTGGGTAATCGTTGGTTGGTTGCCAAAGGCATAGCGACCCATTCGGTCGATGGAACTGTAGACTGTATTCGGCTGGTAGACTCCCATCATGGCACAGGGGCCGTAGTCGATGGTGTCTCCAGAGATGGCGCAATTGTCGGTATTCATAACACCGTGAATAAACCCCACCCGCATCCACTCCACCACTAGCGCAATTTGCCGGTCGATGACCGCTTCTAGCAACAGCGTATAGCGCTGCTGTGGCTGTTGCAAAATAGCGGGAAAATGTTTTTTGATAGCGTAGTTACACAGTGTATCGAGTGATTGCTGGTCGTCCTTGGCGGCAAAATATTGAAAGCTGCCAACCCGTAGGTGGCTAGACGCAACCCGGGTCACTACTGCGCCAGGAACAGCGCCATCGCGGTAAACAGGCTCGCCGGTACCGACCACGGCTAGACACTCGGTAGTCGGTACACGCAGTGCCAGCATCGACTGGCTCATAATAAATTCTCTAATTGCAGGCCCTATAGCACAGCGACCGTCACCGCCCCGTGAATACGGGGTCTGTCCGGAGCCTTTAAGTTGCAGATCAAATACTTGCCCGGAGCTATTACTTAGCGCGCCCAGCAGGTGAGCGCGCCCATCACCGAGTTGCGGATTGAAATTGCCAAATTGATGTCCGGCGTAGACCGCGGCGACTGGGGTAGAGCCGGGCAACAGGGTATTGCCAGAAAATAGCTCGGCTAGCGCCTCGCTGTCGGCCCGCAGTTCGGCGGACAGTTGCAGTCGCTCAGCCAGTTCGTTATTGAACAATAACAGGCTGGGCGCAGCGACTGGACTGGGCTCAGATCGCTGGTAAAAACGCTCACCTAAGTCTAGATAGGGTTGGGAAAATTCCATGCTGGGATTACCTCGATTGTGAGCGGCTGTTAGGGTTTTGCAATGGCGCTAAGAACGTTGATTGTAACGATTGCGGGTTTTTTTGCCCATGTTTAATTGGCGCAATTGCGATTCGAGTGAGCTGCGGTGAAAGGCCACAGGATGGGGCTGTGCTAACCGATTAAATACAGTAGAATTCACCCACAAGGCTGATTCAAAAATCATAATAAACGCGACACAGGACACTCTACAATGCACACCATGATCGATCCACTCAAGCGCGCACTGCAAATAGCGCCCCAAGGTATCGCTTTAATCGACGGCGACGTGCAGATGAGTTACCAATCACTGTGGCAGCGCTGTGGCCAACTGGTTGCTGGGTTGAGGTCGCTGGGGGCTAAGGACGGTGATCGTATTGCCATTTTGGCGGACAATTCACATCAGTACGTGGAAACTTATTTAGCGGTGCCCGCTGGCAATATGGTGGTTGTGCCGCTGAATACCCGCCACGCCATGCCCGAATTACTGTATGCGCTGAAGGATTCCGGCGCCAAGATATTGCTAACTGATCGTCCAGAGTTGGCTGAATTAGCGGCGTTAGTGGAACATATTGTCAGCCTGCCGGATGACTATGAGAAGCTGTTGGCCGGCTCCCAGCAAGCCATTTTGGGTGAACATGGCGATGGCTACCCCAACGAAGATACACTGGCCGGTTTGTTTTACACCGGCGGTACCACTGGCGCGAGCAAGGGGGTGATGTTGACCCATCGCAACCTGATCGCCAATACTTATAACTGGTTGGCGACAGTGCCTAATAGTGCCTCGGACTGCACGCTGTTAATGGCGCCGCTGTTTCACGCCGCGGGTTCTAACGGTATTCTCGGCGCTATTTGGATGGGCGCCCGTCAAGTAGTACTGAGGGCTTTCGATCCCGGTGCGGCGCTAGATTTGATTGAAAAACATCGGATCAATATGACCTTGGGCGTGCCGGCGATGTTGTCGGCAATGGCCGAAGAGCAGTTTAGGCAGCCGCGCAAAGTAGACTCTTTGCAGGTGCTAAGCCACGGCGGCTCGCCGATTGCCACGCCGGTGATTCAACGTACCAGCAGTGCCTTTCCCGGCGCCCGTATGGTCGAAGTATACGGTGCTACCGAGCTGTCGCCGCTGGCGACGATTTTGACTGACGAGGAACAGCTGGTTGACGACGACCGGGCGCGCTCCTGTGGTCGTGCGGCCATCGGCTGTGCGATTAGTGTTTGTGACCCCGAGGGTCGGTCGCTGCCCTGCGGTACGGTCGGAGAGGTGGTGGTGGCCGGCTCCAATGTAATGATAGGCTATTGGAACAAGCCAGAGCAGACCGCGGCGGTGCTCAAAGACGGCCGCTACTGGACCGGTGATTTGGGTTATCTCGACGAGGCGGGTTATCTATTTTTGGTTGATCGCTCCAAAGATATGATTATCAGCGGCGGTGAGAATGTCTATTGCACCGAGGTAGAGGAGGTATTGTACAAACACCCCGCAGTGCTAGAAGCGGCGGCCTTCGGTGTGCCCGATGACAAGTGGGGCGAGGCGGTGCAGGGCGTAATAGTGCTGCGCCCGGATGCCGGAGAGGTTGATCCGCTACAGGTTATCGCTTTTTGTAAAGAGCATATTGCCGGTTATAAAGTGCCTAAAAATATTGCCATCTCCACTGAGGCGTTACCCAAATCTGGGCCTGGCAAGGTATTGAAGCGGGAGCTGCGGGCACCCTACTGGCAAGATGCCGATCGCGCGGTTAACTAGCGGGGCTAGCGGCGCACCCAGCGGCTAGTGGCGGCAAAGTCGGTAATCGGTTCACCGGCCTCGACCCAACCGCCAAAGCCCGGCTGCAGCTGGGCGACATTGCTAAACCCCATACCCTCCAGCGCTTTGACGGCCAGTACCGAGCGCCCACCGCCGGCACAAAATACCACGGTGCGTCGATCTTCTTGAAACCAGTCCCTACTGTAGGGGCTGCTGGGGTCGGCCCAAAACTCGAGCATGCCCCGGGGTGCGTGCTTAGCGCCGGCTATGCTGCCCTTATCTACCAATTCTTGTAGCTCCCGAATATCGAGCAATAGCAGATTGCTATTGTTAGCCATTTCAGCTTTAAGTTGATCTACCGTTATATTGTCGATGTTGGCAGTAATCTCTTTTAAACTATCAAAAATATTCTTAATAGCCATGGATCAGTCCTCGGTGTTCAGTTTAATGGCGCTTTAAAAAGTAGCAGTGCCCGGGAAAATTCGAGTTAGTTGCTATCGGCAACGGCTGTGGGTCGGGTTAATTGACGATCAAGGGATGCGCGATATTGGTAGCCTCCACCAGCGCGTTGACTACCTCTATAGTCGATATATAGAGCATGCTCCAACAGTACAACAGCGCCGCCAACAAAATAATGAAGTATAAAACACCGCGCATCTTGCGCGTAAGCAGGCCTATTTTTCTGGCCACCAGAACAAGCAGCATCACCGCGGGCGATAAAAATATCATAATGGAAAAGGCCCAAGCAATGCGAAAAACCGCTGCTAAAATAGCTTCGTAGGGAACGTCGTCACCACCCCAGCTCTCACCTAAAAAGCCAAACAGGGTGATCAGCGCAACCCCCAACATGATTTGCATGCCGCGTTCGAAGCGTGCCCAGATCTCGTGCAGGGGGCCAAATTCTTCGAAAAATGACCGGCTTTCGGTTTCTTTTTGTTGCTCAGACATGGTCAATAGCCTTACTGGCTGGCGCCGCAAAATCGCGCCGCTAACACAATGTACATTAGTGAGAGAAAGCCACAAAGTACAATAGCCCTCTTGCCCTCGCAACCCGACCCTATTTTGCTCAAAGTTCGAGCCAGAGGCCGCCGAGATTGTCATGTTTGGATTGCTTGTTACCCTGTTGGTGTTCTATTGCTCGCAGTACCCCCAGGTGGGCAACCACCAGAGTCTTACCGGGCAGTGTTGCCAACGCAGCCAGCCCGGTAAATACCCGCGCTACAAACTCGGCCCAGAGCTCGCCGCCGGGTATTTCCAGCGGCGTCCCGGCCTGCCAAGCCGCCATAAACCCTGGGTACCTGCGACTTATCTGGTCTTCGGTTAAACCGCTGAGTTCGCCATAGTGCTGTTCATTGAGCGCGGTATTCGCGGTTAACAGGGGCAGCTCACAGTGCTGTGAAATAATTGTTGCGGTCTCTCGGGCGCGGTTCAACCCCGAGCTGGCTACGCGCTCAAAGCCGAGTTCGGCCAATCCCGGGCAGGCCTGGGCGGCTTGCTGGCGACCCAGTTCGGTCAGCGCCACATTGGCGTGTCCGGCCCAGCGCTGCGACTTGTTCCAGCTGGACTGGCCGTGCCTGACGACATGAATACTTGCCATGTTCTTTTCCTTTACTGTGGTGTTTTTTGTAGCCGGTTATTGTTCTGGCAGGTGCTGCTTTCCACCGCCAAAATCACCGGTTAGTAGCGCAGTGAATTTGGAGTTGAGGATCTGTCGAAAACGTCTATTGATAAATAGTCGATTTGGCCGCTAGCGCGTATATCGCAAGCTACTGTGCCCGTTGAGACCGACAGTGGGTAATCGTCTGGGTGCTGCTAGCGTTCGATTTGGCCCAGGTTAGCGTGAATAACCGCGCCATTGATGACCGGGCTAGTGGCGCAAAAATAAACAGTTTGTGCAATTTCTGCTGGCTCAATAAGGCGGCCGAAGGTGACTGTATCGGCAATTGCGTCGACAAAGCCCTGGTCGCCAGCAGCGTGAGTTAACAACATTTCGGTACCGGTAAAGCCGGGGCAGATACAGGCGCTATGAATACCGCGACCGGCTAAATCCTGACAGCTACTGCGCATAAAACCTACTACCGCGTGCTTGCTGATGACGTAGGGGGCGGTGTTAGGTACGGCTTTTTCTGCCAAGGTCGAGCCGATGTAGAGCAGAGCTGAGCCCTTGGGCATATGCGGCACCACAATTTTATTGAGTATGGCGGGTGCCAATATATTAACTGCCAGTGATGCTTCCAATTCGGCAATATCCAGATCGACGCCGCTGCCCTTGTGCATCAGCGCTGCGTTGTGAACCAGCACTACCTGCTCGGCGTCGGTGAGCGCAGAGATAATGCCTTCGGCGCAGTGATCGCCCCAATGCCTATCGCTAAAATCGGCACTGATATGGGTGGCGCCGGCCAGCGGTATGGCCGAACGGGACAAATTGACCACCTGATAACCGTGCTGTTGAAACAGTGTGGCCGTGGCCAGGCCAATACCTTTGCTAGCCCCTGAAATCACGAGTACTTTTTTCATCGAAGTGCCTATGCCTTAGTCCAATTTGAGCTGCCCCAGAGGCCAGGGCCCGAGGACACTTTTATTTCAAGATAGGTTATCCCCAGCGAGTCGACAAAACCGTCGTGCTTAAGTGTTTGTAAAATATAGTAAGCCAGTTCTTCCACCGATATATTTCGCACCGGAATCAACAGCACATCGGGTTTCAGGAAATACATTTTTTCGCGGTTGAATTCTACTAAATAATGCTGCTCCTGCTCTTCGATAGACAGGTGCGGTGATAGGCTTGGCATCAGCGTATACTCGTCCATAGAGTCGCATAATACCTTGAGTTTTTGCTTGGCTATTTGATAATTGAAACACAATCCATTGTCATCGACCGGTGCGGTAATAGTGGCGCTGATATGGAAGTTATGGCCGTGTAAACGCTCTCTTTCTTCAGCGCTAAAGATGGTGAAGTGGGCCGCTGAAAAATGCAGGTTTTCCTTTTCAATCTCTATAGTTGCGTGTTTATTCAAGATGATACCTTCGTTAAAATTGATCAGTTCAGCCTCGGTATGTACCGCTGTTGAACAATGGCTTTAGCAGGCTGGAGGGTTACATTTGCATATAGCGTTTGAGCCGCGCGGTTAAATAGTAGAACGGCAACGTGTCGACTAATGCCGCTGCCATTTTGAAGATATAATTACTTGCCATTAGTGCCAAAAATTGTTCTGTGCTCATGTCTCCACGCCAATAGATAGCGCCAAAGGTGACACTGATGACCATAAATGAATCTACTCCCTGACTGGCCAAGGTACTAACATTATTGCGTAGCCACAGGTGCTTACCTTTGGTTAATCCCTTGAGGTAATGAAATACCTGCACGTCACAATACTGGGCGGCGACGTAAGCCAGCATCGAGGCAAACATAGCGCTGGTGGTTAAGGTATAGATTAGCTGAAATAACTCGATCGAGCCGGACACACTATTGCCACTGGGCAGGCCAACTTCTTGTGCCAATTCTAGTACTTGCCAAGGAGGCATTGCATCGGCGGCTACGGAGGGAACCGCTTGCCCCAAATACAGACAAAACAAAATAAATAAGTTTAAACCGAGACCTACAGTCACTAAAAAATTCGCACGCTTTTTACCGTACAGTTCACTCACCAAGTCGGTGCACAGGAAGGTTAGTGGATAGGGTAGTACGCCGACGGCTAGGGCCATTGGCCCGAGCTGCACAAAGCGGGTCAAACCGATTACATTGAGCATGGTCATTGCGCAAATAAATACCCCGGCGAGAACCAGAAACACGCGCTCGCGGCGTTCATAGAGTTCTAAATCGGTGACTTGATTGTTGTTGTCGGTATCCACAGCTGTTCTCTAAATTTTTCACAGAATATGATTAAAACCCCTGTTAATGACAGGGGTAAGGGTTGTGGCGGCACGGTGTTTTTAGTGCGTCGGTCACTATAACAGAAATGCCATTCGATTAAAGAGCTTCACCACCGGCGGGTTTTGAGCGGTCTTATTTTGAGAGCGGGTGTTATCAACCCCGGTATGCGGCTTGATAAATCGCCAGGGCATCGGCTTCGGTTACTGCTCTGGGGTTGTTGATTAACAGGCGCTGCTGCGCCATGGCTTCAGCGGCTAACATCGGTAAATCTGTCTCGGGTATCTGCGCTGCTGCTAGGCTGGTCGGCAACTGACTACTGCTGATTAAAGCCTGCAGTGAGTCTAAAAATAGCTGCGCGCGGTCCGGGTCAGAGACCGGCATAGCGGCCTCGGTAACAAAAGGTGCAAGCTCAGCATAGTGGGCCTGTGCCACCGGCATATTAAAGGCAATAACACTGGGCAATACCAGCGAGTTACTCAAACCGTGGGGAATGTGGTAGTGCCCACCCAGTGGGTAGGCGAGGGCGTGAACCGCCGCCACTGGCGCGTTGGCAAAGGCTTGTCCCGCCAAGTGGGCACCGAGTAACATATCGGCCCGGGCCGCGCGATCAGCAGGATCATGCAACACTTTTGGCAGCGCGGCTGATAACAAGCGCAGGGCCTGTTGGGCGAAGCTATCAGACATTGGGTTTTTCTTGAACTTAGACGTGTAAGCCTCTATGGCGTGAACCATCGCGTCGATTCCGGTCATCGCAGTGACCGCAGCGGGTAAACCCAGGGTCAGGTCAGGGTCGAGTATCGCCACATCGGGTATCAGTTGCGCCGAGGAGATACCGGCCTTGGTAGTCTCGCCAGTGGTAATAACGGCCACCGGGGTGGCCTCTGAACCGGTGCCGGCGGTGGTCGGCACGCAGATCAGCGGCACTCGTGAGGAGCTGACTTGATCGACGCCGTACAGTTCACTCAGAGTTTGCTGGCCTTTTAACAACACCGCCACAACCTTGGCGACATCCATCGAGCTGCCGCCGCCGATGGCAATAACGCCGTCGACCTGTTCTGCTAGACCCATGGCCAATGCCTGTTCGATAACGGCTTCCGGTGGGTCTTCGCGCACCTGATCAAAAATCACCGGGGCTAACCCCGCGGCTTCTATAGCCGCCACTAACGGCTGAACTAAACCGATCGACATCAGGCCGGGGTCGGTAACTACCAAGGGTCTGCGTATGGCTAGGGTGTTGCAAGAGGTGGCCAGATTCAGCGCGCTGCCCGCAGCGACGGTGAGAGTAAGAGGACTGCTAAAGGAAAAGTTCATGGTCGAAACTCCATAAGTGAGGGCACAGGTTAGCGGTTTTTGTGGCATAAAATCGCCAACAAGCCTGGGCGCTAAATGGCTACAACCCATCATCACTATACTGAGACACTATCAGTAATCACTGCATTGCGCCGTTACAAGCCGTGACACTATGGTATTGGCCGTTACTGCCGGTGAGCTAGATTGGTTTGAGCGCTGGTTGGAAGCGGGCTAACGTCGCCGATGAGTATGGCAGGTTTTATGGCATCATACTTGCGCAATGATAGCCCTGGTCGCGGCGCGCTTACTGGCGCCTCAGGCTTGCACAGCATTACCGCACACTGTGCGGGTCGCGGGCAATGACCCAATTACCGGTCAGCATAGCTGAGGAACGGTTTTTGTAGTAGAGTTTACTGCTGGCGGCAAACCGGCGCAAATATAACTGGAGAACAGCAACGATGGACAGTATTAAAGACAAGCGCGTAATCGTGACCGGGGCGAAGGGAGCGTTGGGCAAAGCCCTCTGCGAGTTGCTCAAGAGCCAAGGTGCGGTGACGATTGGCGTAGATATCAGCGCACCTGACGATTCACCTGAGCTAGACCAGTATCATCAATTAGACCTACTCGACCGCGCGGCGACAGTGGCAACATTGTCAGCGCTTACTGATATCGATGCGCTGGTTAATGTGGCCGGCGGGTTTGCTATGGGTGATACTAGCTTTGATGGCGAGTCGCAGCAGTGGCAGCAGATGTTTCGCATCAATGTTGAGACCATGCGCCATGCGACGTTGGCGGTCGTACCGGCGATGTGCCAACGCGGTAGCGGTGCGATTGTGAATATTGGTGCGCTGGCGGCGCTGGCGGGACAGGCCGATATGAGTGCTTATTGTGCCTCTAAAGCGGCGGTATTACGGCTCACTGAGAGCTTGTCTGAGGAGGTCAAACACCGCGGTATTAATGTTAATGCAGTGCTGCCCAGTATTATTGATACCGCGGCCAACAGAGCGGCGATGCCCGCAGCGGACTTCAGTGCGTGGGTGGCACCGAGCGCCTTAGCTGGGGTTATTAGTTTTTTGATTTCCGATGCCGCGGGTGCTCTGCACGGCGCGCTTATTCCAGTGAAGGGCTTGAGCTAGTAATGCTAGTGCAGTGTTAGCGGCGCCTCAGGCAAGAAACCTTGGGCCTACAGAGGCTTCCAGTGCCGACCCTATTTCACCATTGGATACACCTTAGCGGTATAGCCGGTGCAATTGCACTACCAGTGTGCTTGTTTGCGAATGTAGGATAGGCACTCGCACAGATTGAAAGCTAACAGCTGCTCCGGCCTTGGATCGTACTTTGGGAGTTTTGACCGACACCGGGCCGATAGTGCTTTGCAGTTCACCCACCGGCCATTACCCACCACGTCGGCGGTATCGGCCGACGTTGGACGTTGCACATGCAGTGCCTACAGACGTTGCACTCGGACCTCAGCAGCCTGCTGTATCAATTGTCGGGGCCTGCTTGCTACATGTCAGAGCCATAGATTTCATCTCGACCCGCCGCCTAGTTCAATAACGTTATTCTTGCTTATAGTAGCCTATCTCTTTTTGCTTGTTTGAGGTTGTGGTCACTACAAATCAACCCGATACGCCGCCTGTTATCAATTGCGCCCACACTAGATCCCTTTATAACTCGATATCTTTGCTCTGTTTGGGTAGCGCTATAACCTCGTGGTGAGTAGACCATTGTGCCTTAGGTTTATTAAAAATGCTGATACTAGTGATACGGATTCAGCGAGCCCGAGATCGCGGTTGTTAGTTGCGGCTTGGGTGTATGGTTATTGAGCTGAAGGGTGGGCGTTCAAGGCAGCGGCTAATGGACTGACATTCCTGCTCACTACGTAATACCAATAAGTGATAGCGAGTCAATAGCGCTTAGCGTTAACGTTTAGCCAGCAATAGCTAAACAGGGCTTCAATATTAATGGTAGGTGCTCGATCAGCAATTGAAGCATTGATACAATGCAAGCATTACATTAATATAATATTAGTGTGAGTGCTATCAACGTAAAAAGGAATAGGTATCGTCGATCTGTCGTCCTCAATATCGAGCTCATTGCTAGCGCCGGAAAACCCCAAGCGAGGCTGGTTGGATAGCCGTCAGCACCAAGTGCTGGGGCGGGTGGTTAATAGAAGTGTCATTCTATTTTTTATCTTTGCCGTACCTACGGTAGCCGCCAGTATTTATCGAGCGCTAAGCCAGGGTTGGCAGCCGGTGTTTGCTATTCAAGCCGCCATGCTGTTGGTGTTGCTGGTGATATTGCTGCGCAGACGACAGTTATCCAGTACGATAAAAGCTATAGCCCTTATTTCCATTTGCGTTTTGGCCAGCTGGAGCGCTTTGGCAACCTTTGGGATTATGGCCGCCGCCGGTCACTGGATGGCGGCGCTGTCGGTATTTCTGATTGGGATGGTTTTCTCTACCCGCGGGGCGTTAATAACTACCGCTATAGTTATGGCTGGTATGATTACTGTTGCTGTGCTGGTAGTTAGCGGCACTATTGTACCGATTACCCCACCGGCAGTTTTTGTCTTCGAACTCAGTTTTTGGGTTGTTGAACTGCTTTGCGCGTTGATATTTATGGCGGTAGTATTGCCGACGGTGCGCGATTACAAGTTCGCTATTCAAACCTTGATTACTGATTCGCAGGCGCAGCGCGATAAGATTGCTTATTTTGCTGATCACGATCACTTGACCGGGTTGCCGTTGATACGACTGGTGCAGGACCGTCTCAAAATGGCCTGTATTCGAGCGCGCCACAGCGGTGGCACAGTGGCGCTATTGTTTATCGACCTGGACGGTTTTAAGGTGCTCAACGACGACTACCGTCACGAGGCAGGGGACGCTTGTCTAAAGGTGGTAGCTAGTCGGCTGAGTAAACGATTGCGGGGCGAGGATATGGCTGGGCGCTTTGGTGGTGATGAGTTTTTGGTGGTTCTAGATCATGTAACTGGTGCCAAAGGTGCGGCGCTGGTGGCGGCGCAGCTTATTGCTTTGATTAACCAGCCGATTGCTTTTGGCGATCAGCAACTTCAAGTCGGAGCGAGTATCGGCATTTCCTTGTATCCGGATAACAGTGGCGATGCTTTACAACTGCCGTCACTGGCCGACCAGGCCATGTACCAGGCAAAAGGCTCTGGCAAAAACCAAACTGTTTTTTCGGCGGTAACAGCGCAGGAGGCGGTTGGCCCAGCACAGCTATTGCTGCCAACCGCTGCGCCGGTCGCTAGTGCTAAAGAGGCTCCCGAGGCAGGGCGACGCGGTTTGCTGGAAGCGATTGTAGATCGCACAATTATTGTTTACTGTCTATTAATAGTGCCGGTGCTATTGGTCAATTTTTGGCGAATTGCTGCCAACAATGCCGCCCCCAATTTTCCCGCGGTAGTAGTTCCATTGCTGGTGCTGGCAGTACTAGCGCTGGGTCGTCACTTACTGCCGATGCAAGTTAAGTCCGCTCTGATTTGTAGTATTGGCTTACTAATAGCTATTCCTGGAACCTTGGTTTCTGGATTGGCGGCACCGGGGGCGGGTTGGGCTTTTGCCGTTTCAATCTATTTGGTAAGTGTTATCTTTAGTAATTGGGTCAGCCGAATAGTGGCGGTACTTATTCCTTTGACCATTGCCTTTGCCGCTATCGGTTTTACTACAGGGCGGCTGGGTTTTGCCTTTGATATCGACCTTCAATCCACACATCCCGGCACTTGGCTGGTTTTTATTCTGGCGGGGTGTGGGGTGTTTGGTATCATTTTATCGGTGTGGTCGCTGTATAAAAAAGTGACCGACGATCTTATTCAGCAGACTAGCGAGTTACAACGGCTGGCTGATTTTGACCCACTGACAGGTTTGCCACTGCAGCGATTGTTAGAAAAGCGCTTCCTTCAAAGTTGCAACCGGGCGCGGCGCGCAAAGCGACAAAAAGCACTATTGTTTGTGGATTTGGACGGATTTAAGGCCGTCAACGACCAGTACGGTCACGATGCGGGCGATTATTGCCTGCGTCAACTAGCCGCTCGTATGTCCAAAGCAGTTAATGAAATAGATACCGTGGCACGCATAGGGGGTGATGAGTTTTTGGTGCTAGTTGACTCTGTTAGTAATCGAGAACAGTTACAGATAATAGCAAAAGCTATAGTCGATACTATCATTTTACCGTTAAAATTTGAGGGAAATACGTTTTGTGTTACTGCCAGTCTGGGTGCGGTGTTATTCCCCGAGCATGGTAATGAATTTGAGCCGTTGCGCAAATCTGCCGATGCCGCTATGTACTGAGCTAAGAGTGCTGGAAAAAACGGCTTTTGCATCGCCGACTAAGTACCGTTGAGGTTCGCTTGTTCAGCGCCCTGCCTTACCATATATGCATTAACTACCCGGTATTAGCTTACAACGCCGCTGCTGGTTTCCCCGTCGAAATAGTGGCACCCACAAACGTTATATCGATCAGTGTTATATCGTTAGTTATCCC
>JBLHLU010000033.1:0-20447 GCA_047623385.1 Paraglaciecola psychrophila | reverse complement strand
TTGTTGCCCCACGGATCTTTCTTGTCACCCCCACCCGGTTCATTCCAGGCCATTGCCTTCTCCTTTCGTGTCGTTCAAAATTCGTTCAAAGCCAACAGGCCTAAGAGCACCTGTTCGCACGGATTCTTACTGCGCCAACTGGCGCCGAGGTGAGGCTTCTCAAGGAAGGACTCTCACTGGTAAATCAAGCGACTCAGTCTAGCAAACTTCGCGGCACTGTAGCTATTCTAATCGACTCTCGCAAGCATTAGCGGGAGAAATCACTGTTCGGCAGGGTTGACCGCTACCCTGGGTGTCAACTGGGCAAGCAATTGCTCGGGCACCAAGCCCTCGGCGCTGGCCAGTCGGCAAAAGTCATTGCGCGGAATACGAATATCCAAACTGGCCAACCCGCCCTCATCAAAAGACTCCGAGAGCACCACTTGGCGCTCATAGAAAGCAGCTCGCAGCCGGCCCTGAGTGGGGTTCAGGCAGAGCTTGCCCTCGACCATATCAGTGCCCAAATACTCTGCCAAGCCCTGCAACATCTGCGGCAAACCACTGCTTTGCTGCGCCGACACCCAGATCCGAGTTATCGCACCAGACTGATCGCGATCAATTTGCGGCTCCCGCTCCAACAAATCCACTTTATTGTAAACTTCGAGTACCGCAATATCCTCGGCACCAATCTCCTCCAGCACCAGTTTCACTTGCTCGATATTGTTGTCCCGCTCGGGGTCAGCGCAGTCGATTACATGTACTAGTAGATCTGATTGTGCCGCCTCTTCAAGCGTGGCGCGAAAGGCCTCGATCAATTTGTGCGGCAGGTGGCGAATGAAACCCACGGTATCAGCCACTACAATGGGACCTAAATCCGGCACCGTAATCCGGCGCAGGGTAGGGTCTAAGGTGGCGAATAACTGATCGGCGGCATAGACCTCAGACTGAGTCAGAGCATTGAACAAAGTAGATTTACCGGCGTTGGTATAGCCCACCAGCGATACCGTCGGTATATCCGCCCGGCCCCTAGCGCGGCGACCCTGATCTCGCTGCTTACGCACCCGATCGAGGCGCCGAGTAATCGACTGAATACGCACCCGCAGTAGCCGCCGATCCGTTTCCAGCTGGGTCTCACCGGGGCCGCGCAGACCAATACCGCCCTTCTGCCGCTCCAAGTGAGTCCAGCCGCGTACCAATCGCGTCGACATATGCCGCAATTGCGCCAGTTCTACCTGTAATTTACCTTCGTGAGTACGGGCGCGCTGGGCAAATATATCGAGAATAAGGCCGGTGCGATCGAGCACCCGACACTGGAACTCTTCCTCGAGGTTTCGCTCCTGACTGGGGGACAAAGCGTGGTTAAACAGGACAATCTCAGCCCCCAACAGCTGCACTTGCTGACGAATTTCTTCCATTTTGCCACTACCGACAAAATAGCGTGAACTGGGGGCCGAGCGATGACCACCGATCAGCAGCAGCGGATCGCCGCCAGCCGAGAGCACCAACTCTTCAAATTCACGGGGGTCTTCTCGCTCAGTCTCATGACTCAAGTCGAGATGAACCAGAATTGCCCGTTCACCGGACGCCGGACGATCAAAAAACAATAACTACCCCCGAGCCAACGCCGCTGACCTTATGGCCTGCTGCGACGTTAACTTTGATGGTATGAACAATAACGCGATTAGCCTTCTTCGTCGGCAGGATCGGTCTGGTCAGGCATCGGCATACGCACCGCCCGAGAGGGAACCACGGTAGAAATAGCGTGTTTGTAGACCATTTGGCTGACAGTGTTTTTCAGCAATACCACAAACTGGTCGAAAGACTCAATTTGCCCCTGCAGCTTAATACCGTTAACCAGATAAATTGAAACCGGAACCCGCTCTTTACGTAAAACATTCAGATAGGGGTCTTGTAAGGTATGCCCTTTAGACATGCCACTCTCCTTGCGTTTTGGATAACCCAAATGGGGTTAAGAATATAGTATGAGACCATTGTAAAACACTGCCCAGCAACGGCTACCACACTGACTCGAAAACGCAGAGCCAATACGGTGGCGCCAAATGGCACACCAGCGCCGAGAAGCCGACGAAGTATAACCCAAATCAAGGGTTTAGGAAGCAAAGTTATCGATATACCTGACAGCTAAGTTAAGCGGCGCTGCACCAGCGCACTGTTGATCACCAGAGCCCAGTAACAACCCCGCCTCATCGGTGTGCAGCCAGTGCAAATTCTGCCAGCCCTTGAGCCAGGTGAGCTGCCGTTTAGCTAACTGCCGGGTGGCAATAACACCGCGCTCAATCATTTGTGCATGGGACAAATCCCCCGCCAGATGCAGCCACACCTGACGATAACCGACCGCGCGAATGGCCGGCAGATCCAAGTGCAGATCACCGCGCCGCCGCAATGCCTCGACCTCGCCGACAAAGCCCTGCGCTAGCATCTGCTCAAATCGCAACTCAATGCGCCGATGCAACACCGTCCGGTCCAGCGGCGCGATCGCCATTTGTAACACCGAGTAGGGCAGCGCAGCGGCGCTAGTTTGCTGCCGGTGGAAGGCGCTCATAGTGGTACCACTGCAGCGAAATACCGCCAGTGCCCGCTCGATACGCTGGGAGTGATTAGGATGAATACGGGCGGCGGACTCAGGATCAACCGCCGCCAGCTCCCGGTGCAGAGCCGGCCAACCCTGCTCGTCGGCCTGTTGATTAATTTCAAGGCGAGTCTGTGGGTCGGTCTCAGGCATATCAGCCAGCCCTTCTAACAAAGCTTTGAAATACAACATAGTACCGCCGACCAACAGTGGAATATGACCCCGGGCAATGATGGCTGCCATTGCCGCCAGCGCATCCCGACGAAACTGGGCGGCGGAGTAATTCTCAGTGGGATCGAGAATATCGATAAGTTGATGCGGCGCCAGCGCCTGCTCAGCGGCGCTGGGTTTAGCACTGCCAATATCCAGACCGCGATAGATAAGTGCCGAGTCGACACTAATAATTTCGCAGGGAAAACGGCTGCACAGGTCGATCGCCAACTGGGTCTTGCCGGCGGCGGTCGGGCCCATAAGGAAAATAGCCTGCGGCCAGCGAGCGGACATTTATTGTCCCCGCATAAACAGTTTATCGAGCTGATCCAGTGACATTTGGGTCCAGGTGGGGCGGCCATGATTGCACTGCCCACTGCGCTCAGTCTCTTCCATATCACGCAGTAAAGCGTTCATTTCAGCGATACCCAGTTTTCTATTGGCTCGCACCGAACCGTGACAGGCCATGGTCGACAGGATCTCGTCGGTGTGGGCCTGAATGCGATCGCTACTGCCGTACTCCAACAGATCCGCCAGCACATCACGAACCAACTGCTCAACGTCACTGCCCTGTAACATGACCGGCAGCTGTCTGATCAGTAAACTCTCCGGCCCGGCCCGCTCGAGGCCGACGCCGACACTGGCAAACAGTGGCAACTGTTCTTCGGCGCAGTCTGCTTCGCGCTGACTCACCGCAATCGACACCGGTACCAACAGTGGCTGGGTTTGAATACCGGCACCCTGGCGCGCTGTTTTCATGCGCTCATAAGTAATGCGTTCATGGGCGGCGTGCATATCTACCAACACCAGTCCCTGTTCGTTTTCGCTGAGAATATAAATGCCCTTTAACTGCGCTACCGCGTAACCCAGCGGCGGCACTTCACCGCCATCCATTTTGGCAAAGTCCTGCGCCGCTAGGTTGGCGCTGCCGCGATCGGCGCCACCACCGCCGCCGCCATACAGCGACTGGTAGACCGGCAACTGCTGCCTTATCTGACCGGCACTCGGGCCAGCCTCCTGAGCGGCATTATAACCACCCTCAGTACCGCGCAGCGGCATTAGCTGCTGCGCCTGAAATTCGCCGGCGGCAATCCCGCTGGCTAGCGGACCCGATTGCTCTAAGCTGGTGGGGACCAACTGATCTTCGGGGCGCACCGCAGCCAGCAGTTTGTGCAAGCTGCGAAATAAAAAGTCGTGAACGGTGCGCCCATCGCGAAACCGCACCTCGTGCTTGGTGGGGTGCACATTGACGTCGACAATAGATGGATCGAGTTCTAAATATAATACAAAGGCTGGGTGGCGACCGTGGAATAACACGTCTCTATAGGCTTGGCGCACGGCGTGGCTGACCAACTTGTCGCGTATCACCCGACCATTGACGTAAAAATGCTGCAGGTCGCCCTGGCTGCGAGAAAACGTCGGCAGTGCCACCCACCCCCATAGCCTCAGGCTGTCTATATGGGTATCGATATACAGCGCATTTTGCATAAAGGCCGGGCCACATACCGAGGCAACTCGACGCTCTCGTTCGATCTGGCTGGTGCAGGGCTTGAGCGAGTGTATGGCCTTACTGTTGTGGCGCAAATGAAAGCCAACATCGTAGCGGCTCAGCGACTGGCGCTTAATCACTTCTTCCAAGTGTTTAAATTCGGTATTTTCGGTGCGCAAAAATTTACGCCGGGCCGGGGTATTAAAAAATAAGTCACGCACCTCCACCGTGGTGCCCTGAGGATGCGGTGTCGGCCCCACTTCCACCGCCATATCTCGACCCTCGGTCTGGGCTTTCCAACCGGCACCATGACCGTGAGTATTAGACATCAGCGACAGTCGCGATACCGAGCTGACCGAGGCCAGCGCCTCGCCGCGAAAGCCGAGGCTGGCTACATGCTCAAGGTCTTCCAACTCGACGATCTTACTGGTGGCGTGACGACTGAGCGCCAAGGGCATATCGTCCTCGGCAATGCCGCTGCCGTTGTCGCGCACTCGGATCAATTTAATACCACCGCCGTCAACGTCGACATCGATGCGAGTGGCACCGGCATCGAGGGAGTTTTCGACCAGTTCTTTGATCACCGAGGCCGGGCGTTCGACCACCTCACCGGCGGCAATTTGGTTCGCTAGGCGGGGGCTCAGCAATTTTATTTGAGTCATAGGCAGGGTATCAAGAAGCGGGAATAATAATGCGTTGGCCAATTTTAACCATACTGGAGGCCATCGCGTTTTTGCTGCGAATAGCGGCGACACTGACCTGATAACGCAGCGCGATAGCCGACAGCGTGTCACCGCGGGCAATGGTGTACTCAACTGTTTGCTGGCGATTTTTGCGCTGCCAAGCCAACAGTGTATCCGGCGGCGGATTGGCGGCAAAGTGTTGACTGACACCGCTAAAAATAGCCTTGGCGATCTGTCGCTGATAGCGCCTAGTATTCAGTTTTTTGGCCTCGGCGGGATTAGAAATAAAACCTGTCTCTACCAATAACGAGGGTATATAGGGTGAGCGCAGCACTGAGAAATTCGCTTGTTCCACCTTTTTACTGTGCTGCTTGGACACCCCACCCATCGCTTTAATCACTTTATCTCCAACCTGAAAACTCATATCCAGACTCGAGGTCATCGCCAAATCAGTCAGTATACTGACCAATTCGTCACTCTTGTCGGCGAGGCGAACGCCACCAATCAAATCGGAGCTGTTGGCCTCCGAGGCTAGAAATTTTGCGGTGGCACTGGAAGCCCCGCGACGCGATAGGACATAGACCGAGGTACCATTGACGCGACTGTCGCTGAAGGCGTCGGCGTGTACCGAGACCATCAGGTCGGCCTGGGCGGCCTTGGCCAACTGGCGGCGCTTTTGCAGCGGCACAAAATAATCACCGTTGCGAATCAACACCGGTTTATAACCGGGCTCGCGCTCAAATAACTTGCTGAGCTCGCGGGCAATAGCCAGCACGACCTTTTTCTCTCGCAACTTATTGGGACCACTGGCACCGGGATCTTCGCCACCGTGACCGGGGTCGATAGCAATCACAATGTCCCGACGACCGCTATTGTTATCATACTTAAGCACCGCCTTACGCTTGCGCTTGCCCTTGTCGTAGAGGTCGATAACTAAGCGGTCGCCGGACATTTTGTTGGATTTGAGTAAGAAACTGCTGGGTTTAACCGCCGTCGACAAATCCAGTACGATACGCAGGTCGCGCTTGTTCTTAACACCGCTGCGCAGTCGCAATACCGGACTGTCGCTAAAATCTAGATCATCGATATCTGCCGCAAGACGACTGTTTTCGATGTCAATAACGATCCGCCCAGGGTTTTCTAGGCTAATCACATTGTGCTCAACCGGCGCCGAAAGATCCAACACCACCCGGGTATAGTCCGGCGCCCGCCACAGACGCACGTCGTTGACTACCGTCGCGGCGGTGACCGTAGCTGCGCCTAAAGCTGCAATGATGACAGCGACCAGCGCGGTGGAAAATAATGTCAGAGTCTGTCGAAGTCGCATTAGCGGATCATAGTGCCTATTAAAATTATTGAGCGGATCTATTCGTCACCGCTTTCACCACACCCAGCACTGGCCAGTAAGCCCTGGGGCGCGCTAACAATACCACGCGTCTAGCTATACTTGGCAGTTTAGATCTATTGTCTTGCAGTTATTCTCTTGTAGTTAGTGTCTTGTAAATATTGTCTTATAGTCATTGCCCTGCGCCTACCGTTCTGGCCACTACTATTATTGTTCGCGCTGCAGGGTAACTGACCTAACTTAGCCCTGCTGTCTTGGCTAGGCTTTTTAGCCTGTCTTCTTAGCCTACCTACAGCAGCTTAAAACTGTGTCCTCTCAGCGCCAAGGCAAACTAAAATCTCAGCGCAGCTGCGGTAGCGCGGCAACAATAGCTTGCCCTCGAACTGTCTGTGCGCTGAGTTCCAAGCGCCGACCGGCGCCAACAGCGTCTATCCTAACCACTATGTCGGCTGTGGGCAAAAACATTTGCGCTTTCAGCGCCCACTCCACCAGACACAGTTGCTCGCCGTCAAAATAATCGCGAATACCCATATACTCCAACTCTTCTGGATCACCCAAGCGGTACAGATCGAAGTGATAAACGGTTTTCTGCGCCAATTCATAGGGCTCTACCAAAGTATAGGTCGGGCTCTTTACCACCCCATGATAACCGTAGGCCGACAGCACCCCGCGGCTGAGGGTAGTTTTGCCCATACCCAGATCACCCTCCAAAAAGATAACTGCGCCGCCGCTAATAGCAGCACCTAGCGCAGCGCCAAAATCAACCATCGCCTCTTCGCCGACGGCGTTGGTGGTATAGCTACTGATCACACTCATTGCAATAATTCTCTAAAATGGGCGATTAGGTCGCTGGCCAGCATACCGCACTCACCCTTTAACGCGGCTAAATCGGCGGCACTGCCGTGCAGACAAACCCCCAGTCGAGCCGCCTGCGCAATATCCAGGCCCTGCGCCAATAGTGCACCGAGCACACCACTTAACACGTCGCCCATACCACCGGAGGCCATACCGGGATTACCGTAACAGCTAACCGCCATCGGCTCACCGCCACCACTGACTACCAGCGTGCCAGCACCCTTGAGCACCACCGCACCACCGTAACGATGCTGTAGCGCCTGGGCCGCGGCAAAGCGATCGCGCTGCACCTCTTCAGTAGTGCAGTTAAGCAGCCGCGCGGCCTCCCCAGGGTGAGGGGTAAGAATCCAATTGTCGCGATAGTTATTACCCATGATGTTGCCACTGGCCAACAGATTTAGCGCATCGGCATCCACCACCATTGCCTTGTCTTGTAGACCCACCTGCTGCAACAGCTGCTGACCCCAAGCCCCTTGCCCCAAACCGGGGCCTACCACCAATACCGTCGCTCGCTCCAGTAGCCCCAGCAACTGCTGCCCCGATACCACGCCGTGCACCATCACCTCAGGACTGCGACTAACAATAGCCGTTACGTGCTCCGGACGGGTGGCGCAGGAAGTCAGCCCGGCGCCGGCTCGAGTAGCTGAGCTCGCCGCGAGTGCAGCGGCGCCGGCCATACCCCGATCACCGCCGATAATCATGACATGGCCGAAGTCGCCCTTGTGGGCGCAGCGGCGGCGCTTAGGCAAGTAATCGCGCAGCACCGGAAAGTGTAATCTCTCGGCGCTGGCGGGTACCTGGGCGTAGACTTCACTCGGCACATCGAGCCCAGCGAAGTGAATAATGCCGGTATGGTCAGGCGCCTGCCCGGTAATAAGCCCGCGCTTTAAGCCGATAAAACAGACTGTGTGCTGGGCCATTATTGCCGCTGCTAGCACCCGGCCACTATCGGCGCAGATGCCCGAGGGCAGATCGACCGCAATCACTGGCAGTTCGCTACGATTAATCTGCTCGATCGCAGTGCGCACATCACCGCGCACAGCGCCGCTGAGCCCGGTACCCAGCAGCGCATCGATCACCACCGTGCCCGGCTTGGGCCGCCACTGGTCTAGCTGGCGCGGCACTATGCCCTCACTCTGGGCCAGCTGCCAGGCCTGCAGCGCCGCGCCGCTCAAAGAATTCAGTGGCGCTAGAGCAATCACCTCGACCTCAATACCCTGCCTTGCGGCCAAGGTCGCAATCACGTAGCCGTCGCCGCCGTTATTACCCTTACCACAAAACACCGAAAGCGTTTTTTGTGACGGATAAACTGCCGCAAAAAGTTCAAACACCGCGGTACCCGCGCGCCACATCAGTTCGAAAGCGTCAATAGCAAACTCGTCAATAGCGATTCGGTCCAACTCGCGAACCTGCTCAGCGCGGTACAGGGCCGTTGGCAAATGATTCAAGCTAACAGGGTAGTCCATTGGGTTTCCTATGGGCCGCTAACAACAACCCGCTTGCTCTTTTCAACACAGTGCTCAATAGAGCTACCGCGGCTAAGCAGATAATTCAGGGCAGCGCGGAGAAATTATGTAATAATTCGCCGACAAACTGCCTAGCCTATGCGCTTTGGCCGGTATTTTAGCGGATTAAGCACTGACTCTGGAAACATTTTGTCGGATCTGCGGTAAATGCCCCAGCTAGGCACTAGCTGCAAACTAACGGCGCTAACTACCGCCCCAGCAGTGGTAGCTGCATCAATGCCGATGAGCTTGAGTCAATAGCTGTTGAACCGATGACGCTACACCGGTCAAGCCAACTTCACAAAACGCAGTCAGTGAAGCTAATTTAATGAGCCAAAAGCAATGAACCCAGCGCTGTGACCAAGGATACCGATGACACTGAGCAGCCGATAATTGTTGGCGAGTCGAACCTAGGCGCCGACGATATTCGCCGCTGGGGTCTTGCTCTGGGCTTTCAGGATGTTGGCATTTGTGACATCGATTTGACCCCGCATCGAGCGCACCTAAAACACTGGCTAGAACGCAATTTCCACGGTGATATGGACTATATGGCACGTCACGGCGATATGCGCGGCAGACCCGAGCAATTATTGCCTGGCACCGTGCGAGTGATCAGTGCCCGTATGGACTATTTACCTGACGCCGAAGACATGAACAGCGTATTGGCCGACTCCAATAAGGCCTATATATCACGCTATGCGCTGGGGCGGGACTACCACAAGTTAATGCGTAAACGGCTGGCGAAACTGTCTGCACTGATTACCGACAAGATTGCCGAGCGCGGCCAACAGCATCAATACCGCGCCTTTGTCGACAGCGCGCCGGTGCTGGAACGGGCATTGGCAGAGAAAGCCGGACTCGGTTGGATTGGCAAAAATGCCATGCTCATCAATGCCAAGGCCGGCAGTTGGTTTTTTCTCGGAGAGATTTACACTGACTTACCGCTGGCGGTCGATCCGCCGCAGCCAACTACCCACTGTGGCAGCTGCACCAGCTGTATCGACGAGTGCCCGACCGGGGCTATTGTCGGCCCCAACCAAGTTGATGCCCGGCGCTGCATCTCCTATCTAACTATTGAGTTACGTGATGCCATTCCAGAACATCTGCGACCGTTAATAGGCAATCGCATATACGGCTGCGACGACTGCCAGCTGGTCTGCCCCTGGAATAAATTTGCCAGTGCCACCGGCGAAGCCGACTTTCAGCCGCGCAACAATCTCGGTTCGGCGCAGCTCGTTGAATTATTTAACTGGAGTGAACAGGAATTTTTACAGCGTACCGAGGGCTCGGCGATCCGCCGTATTGGCTATCTGTGCTGGTTAAGAAATATCGCTGTAGCGCTGGGTAACAGCAGCGATGTTAGTAGTGCCAGTGCCGCCCTACACAGCCGCTATCATAACCCTAGCGAGATGGTTAGAGAACATATTCACTGGGCGCTGGCGCAACTAAAAGGGCGCGAAGAACAAACTATAGTGATGAGTTACCAGCCATAGCGCCCTACTCTACCCTGCGCGGTTGCCTTAGCGCTGAGTTGAGCAGTAGCGTTAATCGGCCTAACTCTCTGGTTTTTCTTCCATGTTATTCACCCACTCGCCCTCGACCGAGGCCGCACCCTCGCTAATGGCGTCGACCAGTTCCGAAGCCGCTGTCGGTATTGCCTCAACCACCGCCACCGCCACATCCATAACGCTGTCCGGCGCCGCTTCGCTAAGGCGCTGCAATAACTCAACTGCCTCCTCATTGTCACTTTGCGTAGTGGACTCGCTGTCGGCCACCGCGCCAGCATATTGCGCAGCCACCTCTGCGGCACTGTCAGGCAACTCTTCGACCACCGCCACCGCCACATCCATCGCCATCTCTGGCGACGCCTCAGTTAGCCGCTGCACTAACTTCACCGCGTCATCAAAAGCTGGCTCTTCGGTGACCTCTAGCTGATGGTGCTCGCTGCGCTCATCAATAGTACTGGCCATTTCTGCCGCCACTTCGGCGGCGCTATCGGGCAGCGCTTCAACCACCGCCACTGCCATATCCAAAGCTTGCTCTGGCGCCGCCTCGGCTAACCGAGAAACTAATTCTACGGTATTAACATAGTCAGCCGACTCGGCCGCGGCTAACTCCGGACCCGCGGCCAGCGGCAGACCCGCATCGGCAACTACCACCGCTTCGCTTTCACGCTGCAGGTCTTTATCTAAGTGCTCTTCCATTTCCGAGTCGCTCATATCGTCGACAATATTACCGGCGCCACTGGCGATATATTGCTGCGCCAAAGATACCGATGCAGTGGGCATTGCATCGGCCATAGCTACCGCGACATCCAGCGCCTGATCCGCCGATCCCCGCCACAGTTGTGCTGCAATATCCGTTGCCGACGCTTCGCTGTTGTCATCGCCACGATCAGCGGGACGCACTGCGTCGCGTTCCTGGGCCAATACACTGGCGTAATATTCCGCTACTTGAGTCGCCGACTCCGGCGCCGCAGCGATCGCCGCCCGGGCCATAGCGACGCGCAACTCAGGTATCGCCTGACCAATTTCCGCGGCCACATCCACCACCTGTTCGGGGTACCACTCGGCTAGCTTGCTAACCAGTTGATAGGCTAGCTCCGGGCGGGTGGTCACAATGGCTTGGGTAACTTCAGATATCTGCCCCGGCAGTACTTCTTTCATTACTTCGTACAAACGCAGCACATCGATTCCGTCAACCGTCGCCACCGCTGCGGCAACACCCACCCCCAGTGCCGGATCGTACAGCGCTACCGCCCGGGCCATTTTAACCGCCGCCGCCGGATCAAACTCGGCAATCGACACCGCTGTTTCAGCCTCACTGGTAAGCGGCTGCATCTGCTCGACAAACTCCGAGCGCGGATCCAGCTCAACCGAAGCGGTGATCGCCGCTCCTTGCATAACAAAGCTTTCCTGCTCGTCAACGGGCAGCGCATGACGAGCAGCCATTCGGTACAGTACAAACGCTGCCAGTAGTAACTGAATAATCGCCAGATAATAAAACAGCGCGTCGCTGCCAAAGTATTCCATCACAATCGAAGCCGAGTACGGTCCCAGTATGCCACCAGCAGAAAACGCCAGTATCATGCTGGACATAGCAGACACCATTTCACTTTGGCGCAGCCGGTCAAAAACCTCGGCAATACTCAGCGGATAGATGCAGGCAACAATACCCGCGCTGACTGCGGTAGCGACAAACAGTACGGAAAAAAACTGGGCGCTGGCCAGCGCGGCAATCACACAACTTACCGTCGCTGAGATACTCAGCAAAACCAGCAATACACTACGACGATCGTAGTTATCGGATAAATAGCCGACCGGAAACTGCAGTAAAAATGCCCCCAAAATCGCGGCACCAACGTACAGCGACAGCTGAAAATCAACAATATCGTAATTGCCGGCAAATACCGGCAGTAAATTAAACAGCGCAGAATAAATCAATCCGGAGGCTACACAGCTCACCACCCCTAACGGAGAGACGTGGTAGAGTTTTAGTAGCGACATCGACTCCACACTTTCAATTAGAGGCCCACTGTTGTTGCTCAACACCATCGGAACAATAGCGATACAGAGCAAAATACCGGCCACCACAAACAGTGTTGCATCACCGGGACTGGCGACATTCATTAAAAACTGGCCACCGAACAAACCTGCCAAAACGACGGCATTATAGACCGCCAATACCTTACCGCGATTCTCTTTAGTAGAGCCATCACTGAGCCAACTCTCCATTGCCGTGAAGGCACAGGCGTTGCAAAAGCCAATCAACAAACGCATCGCACCCCACAGCACAGTGTCCGAGAAAAGGCTGCAAATTAATATACTGACTGCCGCCAGCGCTACACAGCCGGCAAACATTCTGATATGCCCAGCCCGGGCAATGAGCGTTTTACTGTACAGCGCGCCCAGCAACATACCGACATAATAAAGCGACAACACCAAACCTATGGTGTCGGTATTAAAGCCGTCCAAATCCATCCGCACCGCAAACAACACATTAATCAGACCATTGCCTAACAAAAGAATAAAGCAGCTGACGAACAGCGATAAAAATAAACGAAAGGTCTGACGCACGGGGTACTCTCAGCAGGTTTGAGGAGGTAGCGGCTTATTGCCAGTCGCGGTAAACAATAACCATCGACGAAGAACCTAATTGTATCTCGAATTCAATAATAGGGTCAGCTAAAGTTTGTTATTAACCGCGCTAATTGCAGCTTTTATTTTAGCCGCTAAAGCGATAACAAATACTTTTTGTAGACGCCCTTGCGCGCTGCTCAATGCAACAACAAAGACCATCGTAGGGCAATAATTACTCGAGCGCGCAGCGCCTTTGTGCTACCTTTGCCGCAGCTTAGTTATCTACCCAATAAAACAGGCTAAGCCCGCAACATCTCGATGAAATCCATTCCAGCTCTATTCGGTGTTCACTAAGTAACACACCAAGCCTGTTATCTTGTTATACAATAACTACGGCCAACGTTCACTCCAGCGCGCTTTGGCGACAGTGACGTCGATGAAGCTACCCTCAACAATAGTATGAGTTCTATGTCAGCACCAGTATTAACCCAGGGCAAGGTCAGCGGCGGACTGCTGAGCCTAACCATTCCCATGATTCTGGGTATCTCATCCAATTTGGTAGCGGCGCTGTTCGAGACCTACCTGATCGGCCTAATTGGCACCGACGAATTGGCGGCCTATAGTTTTACCTTTCCGGTGATCGGCGCACTCACCTCGTTTATGCTGGGAATTTCTATCGGCCTGTCCTCGGTACTGGCCCGCGCCGTCGGCGGTGGCGACCACAGCCAGGTCACCCGTCTGGCTACCGACGGCGTCTATTTGATGGCGGTAGTGATGTTGTTCGCCGCTATCATCGGGCTATTTACCATCGAGCCACTGTTCATGGCACTGGGCGCCGACGAAGCCACCATGCCATTGATTAAAAGCTATATGACGATTTGGTATTTCGGGCTGATATTTTTCTCCCTGCCCTCAGTCGGCGCCAATGCGCTGCGCGCCACCGGTGACGCTAAGATTTCCGGCACGATCATGGTGGCCGGCGCGATCTTGCAAATGATCCTCGACCCGCTGCTCATTTTGGGCCTGTGGGGCATACCCCAGCTCGGTATACAGGGCGCCGCAGTGGCGATGCTAATCTCGCGTATTATTTTGTGCCTGCTAACGTTTTACGTATTAATTTATCGCAAAAAACTGATTACACTTACTGCCAGTCAATTCAATTTACTACTCGATTCTTGGCGTAAAATACTGGTGGTCGGACTACCCGCCACCGCCACTAATCTTATCGGTCCTATCTCCACGGCTATCGTGGTCAGCATGCTGGCAGGCTTTGGCAAGGAGGCGGTAGCAGGATTCGGCATCGCCTCTAGGCTTGAAGCGCTGTCGGTTATTCCCCTGTTTGCCCTCTCGGCTAGCATCGGTCCTTTTGTCGGACAAAACTGGGGCGCGAATAAGCGTGCCCGCGCCAACCAAGGCATGAAACTGGCCTTTATCTGGTCAATGGCCTGGGGCTTGTTTATTGCCCTGGTGTTCCTGCTGTTCCGCGATAATATCGCCGCCCTGTTCGACAGCAGTGACAACGGTGACAGTGTTATTTATTACACCAGCTTGTACTTAATGATTGTGCCGATTAGCTACGGCTGCTGGGGCGTATTGATGATGGCAAGCGCCACCTTTAACTCCTTGGGTAAGCCGCTGTCATCGACCACTATGTCGGTACTGCGGATGTTTGTGATCTACGTACCGCTGGCCTTTATCGGCCAGCACTATTGGGGAGTCATCGGTATATTTGGCGCTGCTGCGCTGTCCAATTTGGTGATGGGGGTAGTCGCCTATAGCTGGAATAGGCGCACTTATTTGCCGCTTATTGACCGCGCCCCGCAAACCGATAAAGCCATTGCCACCGGCTAGGCGTGCAGCGCTTCGCAAGCAACCACCGCACTTTTAGCGCTGAGCCTTAGCACGCTACCCCTCGCGGCGGGTTCTGGCGACAGGCAACATCATCAAAACGTGACGCTAGCGTTACTACAACAGTTAGGACTTATCTTTTTCTGCCGCCAGTTCCGCCATGCGCCGCTCGCGCCAGGACCAACCCTCGGTGGCTGCACTCATATCCAGCAGCTGGTCTTTTTTTGCCAACAGGTCTTCATAACTAACGTCGGCACCAAATTGCAGGTCTTCATTGTTGAAGATAGCAGCGGTGGAAAAGCGGCCATTACCGGCCTGAATAACCTTGCCAGTAGGGCCCTGCTCACTGCACATTAACAATACCGCCGGGGTCACTAATTTGGGATGGCTCATCGGGTCAGGATTGTCCAAGTCGATATCGCGGCCGGGAATAGTGTTGATCAACCGCGTTGCCGCCGCCGGCGCCAGTACATTCACATTAATATTGCGCCCGCGTCCTTCCATAGCCAGTACATTCATCAGTCCCAGCATACCCATCTTGGCGGCACCGTAGTTAGACTGTCCAAAATTGCCGTAAATGCCCGATGTTGAACTGGTAAAGACGATTCGACCGTAATTTTTTTCGAGCATAATCGGCCAAGCCGCATGGGTGACGTAAGCGGAACCGTTTAGGTGCACGTCCATCACTATGTCCCAGTCGTCCAGCGGCATTTTTTTGAAGGTTTTATCACGCAATATACCGGCATTGTTGACCAGAATATCCACTGTACCAAAGGCTGCCACAGCGTCGTCGACTACAGACTGCGCGCCCTCGCGATCCGATACCGAAGCCTTATTGGCGATCGCAATACCACCCATCTGCGTTATTTCTTCGACCACCTGATCAGCCATATCGCCGGCACCGGTGCCATCGCCACTGCCGCCGAGATCATTGACTACCACCCGCGCGCCGCGCTTAGCAAATTCCAAAGCGTGAGATTTTCCCAAGCCACCACCGGCACCAGTAATAATAACGACCTTGTCTTTGAACTCATTCATAGTTGCTCTCCCTAATTATTGTTTTTACCGGCATTGGCTGCCGGCATTAATGGAATAGTTAGTCTGTGCTAATTACTATTTACCCGCTGCCGCGGCCTTGTTAGCACCGCGGTGACCAGCCAATACAATAGACCAGCAGCTTATTGGTGTGCAAATCACCGTAAAAACCCGTCGCTGAACCACGACCCCTCGGTTCGCCGGCCGCGGCCGCCCCCAATGACAGTGCTAGCCGAGACATCCCCTGCACTGGTTCTGCGCTGCCCACGTCCAGCGCCACCGTATACTAGTCAATCGTTTACTAGACCACCGCGCAGCCTTCGAACCGTTTTTCTATCATTACTATTAACCCAAAACCTCTCGGTCACTAGAAAAGAATAAAAGTCTACGCCGACAAAGTCTAGCAGCTAAACTCCGGCACCAAATTCGCAGCCCGATGAATCAGCAGACTATATAACGAGCGCTTTCGCCGCTGTATCTTGGCGCCATTGACCAGAGTTACCCCGCTATAAGAGCCGCTCTATATAATTCACCCAAATCTTGTGAGCACCTAGCGAGCGCGGCGAGCTGAACTGTAGTTTTCGCAACTGGCAACCGCGCCAAGTAAAGCTAGGCATAACTAACGCCCCGATGAGCACTTCATCGCGGTCGGATCTGTTCAGTAGATCACCGAAAAATGAACTCGGCACTCGGCGTTTCTCGGCCCTGCCGACTTTTTAAAAGTGGCCAAACACCGCCGCGAACAAAAGCTTTACGTGATCGAGTATCGCTACTTAAGCGCCGCCGACAAAATCTAACACCCCGCCTTAACCCGGCCTTATTGGACCGCTTTAACAGGGGTGCACTAAGGACCACCTCGCTGCTCGCGCACCAGCGCAATAAAATAAGCCAGATAAAGGTTGCCAGTCGATAGAGCCGGGCGGTATTTTAGCCGCTGCCTCGCACAATCCAACCGTGCTAACCCTATGCCCACACTCTATAGCAAGCGGCCCAAAATCTATGACAACTGAGCAACAATCAAAAACCGCTGAGCCATCACAACCCGCCGGCAACACTGGGCCGCTGCAGGGTTTTCGAATTTTAGATTTGTCGGCAGTGGTATCGGGGCCAATGGCGGCGGTAGTACTGGCAGATCAGGGTGCTGACGTGATCAAGGTCGAACCACCGGGCTGGGGTGACGGCGTGCGCGGCTTGGGCGCCAGTCGCAACGGCCTCAGCGCTATTTTTTCGATGATCAATCGCAACAAGCGCTCGCTGGCGATCAACTTAAAGCACCCGGTGGGCCAAGAGTTGGTATTAAAGCTGGCCGAGACCGCCGATGTGCTACTGCAAAACTATCGCCCGGGCAAAATGGAAAAGCTAGGGCTGGGCTACGAGCACCTCAAACAACGTAATCCCAATCTAATTTACGCCTCGATCAACGGTATGGGCGAGGTCGGCCCCTACGCCGAGCAGAAGGTCTACGACTATGTGATTCAGGGTATCAGCGGTGCTCTTGAGGCCCAAGCTGAGGGCGATGAACTGAAAATGGTGCGCACGATTATCTACGACAAGGTCACCGCCCTCACCGCCGCTCAGGGTATTACCGCAGCACTGCTGGCGCGGGAGCGCGGCGCCGGTGGTCAGCATATCAAGATTTCAATGATCGATGCCGGGGTCTATTTTAATTGGCCAGACCTGATGTGGAATTACAGCTTTGAGGGCGAGGGCGTGCAGTATGCTGGCGAGCTGGCGGATATGTACGAGATCAACCAAACCAGCGACGGCGCCATTGTCACTCACGCGCTGGGAGCCGATTGCTCTGAGTACTCCACCGATGAGTTGATCGCACTGCTGGCCCAGAACGAAATCCCGGTGGCCCGAGCCAATACCCGAGCGCAGGTTATCGACGACCCGCAAGTTAAAGCGCTGGGGATTTTACAGTCTTTTCATCACCCCCGCGGCGGCCCGATGATTCAACCGCGCCCGCCGGTACGTTTCGAGACGGGCCCGGCAAGCTGTCAATCCCCTTCGCCAGAAGTGGGTCAGCACACCGTAGAAATATTGTCGGAGTTAGGGCTCACTATCGAGGATATGCAGGAGTTAGCGAGCCAAGGCGCCATCGCGTAGCCGCGCGGCGAGCCGCAGAGGTTAGCGTCAGCGCTAGTGCCGCTAGTGCTGCTAGTGCTGCGCCGGTGACAGTAGCTATGGCCCGGCCTGAATAAAGACCGAGCGATAGTACTGTAGTTCAGCTATCGACTCGCGAATATCGTCCATCGCTAAGTGGGTGCCGCGCTTGCTAAACCCCGCCATCAGCTCTGGCCGCCAGCGCCGCACCAATTCTTTGAGTGTACTCACATCAAGATTACGGTAGTGAAAATAGCTCTCTAGCTCGGGCATATATTTTTCCAAAAAACGCCGGTCCTGGCCAATACTGTTGCCGCAAATAGGCGAAGCTCCCGCCGCCACATGCTGGGCCAAAAAAGCCAGTGTCTGGGCCTGCGCCTGCGCCTCAGATACAGTGCTGCTGCGCACCCTCTCGGTCAGCCCACTATCGCCGTGATGGCTGGTATTCCATTCGTCCATCGCTGCCAGTGCCGCGTCGCTCTGGTGCACCGCCAGTACCGGCCCCTCTGCGATGGTGTTTAATTCTGAGTCGGTGACAATGGTGGCAATCTCGATAATGCGATCGGTTTTGGGTTCCAGCCCGGTCATTTCAAGATCAATCCAGATCAGGTTGAGGGCGGGGTCAGTGCCGCCGGAAGAGGCCTTAGTGGCGCTCTCGCTTTTGTTAATCGCTGTTGTAGACATATTCAATCCAGTAGATAGAGGATACACTGCGCAGATTGTAGCAAATTTTACCCCGCTGCCGAGAAAATGGCCCTCAATCAGCTAAAATAGCGAACCCATGAGCAAACGAAAATTAACACGGCGCCAGGCTTGGCAGATCGAAAAAGTACAGGCCGAACGTAGCAAACGCGCTAACCAGCGCAATGACCGCGTAGATCAACAAATTAGCGAGGGGGAATTGGGGCACGAACAACAGGGCCTGATCATCGCCCACTACGGCAACCAAGTCGATGTTGAATGCCGCCAAGACACTGGTTTTGGCATTATTCACCGCTGCCATATTCGCGCCAACTTAGGCACCTTGGTCACCGGTGACCAAATAATTTGGCGCGAGGGTAAACCCACTGGCGTAGTGGTTGCCAGCCTCGATCGTAAGTCTGAATTGTCGCGGCCAGATATGACCGGCAAACTGCGACCGATCGCCGCCAATATAGACTGCGTAGTGATTGTGGTAGCGGCGCTGCCCGAACCCCATGCCAATTTAATCGATCGCTACCTAGTGGCCGCAGAGTCGGTCGACATCGAACCCATCATTTTGTTAAACAAAGAGGATATCGTCGATGCCGACAACCGCGAGTCGATCGAAGAATTACTCTCAGTCTACCCCCAGATAGGCTATCGAGTACTGCGGGCCTCGACCATCAGTCTCGATGGGTTGGAGCCACTGCGCAGCTTTCTAAAAGACAAAACCAGCGTATTTGTCGGCCAATCTGGCGTCGGTAAGTCATCGTTGATTAATGCTTTGTTACCCGGTGTCGATATTAAGGTAGGGGAGTTATCCCGGGCCCACGCCACCGGCACTCACACCACCACCACCGCTAAGTTGTTTCACTTTCCGGTGGGCGGTGACCTAGTAGACTCACCGGGTATTCGCGAGTTTGGTCTCTGGCATATGGCCAGAGAACAAGTGTTGGACGGCTTTGTGGAATTTCGGCCTTTTATCGGCCGCTGTAAGTTTCGCAACTGCAAACACCGACAGGAGCCGGGCTGTGAGTTACTCGCCGCCCTCGAGCGCGGCGCTATCAGCCAGCGCCGGCTGCGCAGTTTCGAATCCATAGCAAACTCGTTAGAGCTACTGTAAAAAAATATCACCCGGCTATTCCTATATCGTTAAAAGGAGCCTAGCAGCAGTGACAGATCACCATCGGCAAACACTGAGTGACTGGCATCGGCAGTTGAAAACACTGCAGCTGCCGGTCGATGGCGCGGTTAAGGCCGCCGCGCTAAAAAAACTCAACACCGACAACGCCAACGCCGCCAACGTCGCCGCTATTGTGCGCCGAGACCCGGCGCTATGTTTGCTGCTAATGCGCAAAGCCAATGAGCGCCTGAACCGCTCCAACAACGAAACCACATCGCTGGCCCAAACTATCAGCCTACTCGGTTTCCCCTTTGTGGTAAGCCTGATTGGGGACAGCCAAGAGTGCGATAAAAAATCCTTTGCCAAGCTGTCGAGCTACCGCCAACAAATCGGTGTCAGTGTACATGCCGGCTATCAGGTACAGGCCTGGGCCGAGCAAAACCCGCATTGGCCTACGGGGGAACTGTTCTGGGCCGCCGTTTTTCAGCACAGTGTTTATTGGGCGTTGTGGTACGTCGCTGGCGAACAGTTGATGCAACTACAACAGTTGCGTCAACGCTGCCGCGGCGCCCAGCACAACGCGCTAGAACAAGCGGTATTCGGCTGCAAGCTCAGTGAGCTCAGCCGCTTGGTAAGTCACAGTTGGCACCTGCCGCGAGCCAGCCAATTGAGCTGGCAACCGGCCCAGTCTGGAACCGGTAAACAATGGGTGCAGCTCAGTCAAATCGATAGCGCACAGGTAACACGGGTAATGGAGCAACAGCCAGCGCTGCAACGCATCAGTACTGCACCAGCCTTTGCCATTACCTTGGCCAATCGAATGGCGGAAAACGCTGACTGGTATTGGTATTCGAAACAAACCCTGCGGCTGCAAAAACTGTTGGCGGTGGCGATGCACAGCTCGCTGGACCAGGCAATT
>JBLHLU010000032.1:0-20629 GCA_047623385.1 Paraglaciecola psychrophila | reverse complement strand
GCAGTGTATATCGTAACTCTGGTCAATGAGTTTCTGGAAAACTAACTAGGTTCCAGATATGAATTTTTCTTACACATTGGAGACACCAATCATGAATACAATGAAATCACTTTTAGCCACTGCTATTGCCGCCTCAGCCCTTTCAGTTCCTGCCATGGCCGATGTTGAAGTTGCCGCCTCAGTGGGTATTGCATCCGCCTATTTATGGCGCGGTCAAGATTTGGGTAATGGTTCACCAGCGGTATCAGGTGACATCGTAGCTTCCAGCGGTGGCGCTTACGGCGGTATCTGGGGTTCTTCCGGTGACGACAGTCTCGGTAATGAGTACGACTTGTTCGCCGGTTATGGCACTGAGCTAGGTGATGTCAGCGTAGACATCAGCGTTTGGAACTACCTGTATCCTGACAGCGGCGAGAGCCAAGGCACTTTCGGCGATTTGTCCGAAGTGATTCTTTCGGTAGGATTTGGTCCTGTCGCAGTGACTTACTATGACAATGTTGCCGGTGCTACCGGTTATAGCTATCTCACCGTTGGCGCTGAGTTTGGTGCTTTTTCTGCCACCTACGGTACTACTTCAAATGACGACAGCGATGACGATTACGCTCACCTTGACTTAGGTTATTCCTACAATGACAACCTCAGCTTTACTCTGAGCCAAGTTGTTGATCAGGATGACAACCAAGGTGTCGACGACGACTTGAACTTTGTTGTCTCTTACAGCATTCCCCTAGGCGAAATGTAGCCTTTTTTGCCGGCGCTCGCGTCGGCTTTTTTCTTTCCTCGGTACCGCGCCTAACAGCGCGGTATTTATCAGCAAGGAGAACCAAGATGAAATTGGTTACAGCAATAGTAAAACCGTTCAAGTTGGACGATGTTCGCGAGGCACTGTCAGAAGTGGGCGTGCAGGGTATTACCGTCACCGAGGTTAAAGGTTTTGGCCGCCAGAAAGGGCATACAGAACTGTACCGTGGCGCCGAATATGTGGTCGACTTTCTACCCAAGGTAAAAATTGAGGTGGCCATCGACGACGCCAATGCCGATCAAGTTATCGAGGCTATTACCAGCGCCGCAAATACCGGCAAGATCGGTGACGGCAAAATATTTGTTTCTTCGCTGGAGCAGGTTATTCGAATCCGCACCGGTGAAACCGGCGAAGAAGCGATCTAAGTCGCCTTTTTACTTTTGATCATAGGCTTGTGGAGGGCTTAGATATGGAAAACGAAATTTTTCAACTGCAGTACGCACTCGATACATTTTACTTCTTAATTTGTGGTGCACTAGTAATGTGGATGGCAGCAGGTTTTGCCATGTTAGAGGCGGGATTAGTCCGCGCTAAAAATACCACCGAAATATTAACCAAAAACGTCGCGCTGTATGCGATTTCTTGCATTATGTATATGATTGTCGGTTACGCGATTATGTACGGCGGCGACATCTTCTTGTCTACTATCACCGGTGACGGTGTAACAGGTGCTGAAGATCCAGCTACTTATGCGCCCTCGGCTGACTTCTTCTTCCAGGTAGTGTTTGTTGCTACGGCGATGTCAATTGTTTCAGGTGCGGTTGCTGAGCGAATGAAACTGTGGGCCTTCTTAGCCTTTGCAGTAGTAATGACCGGCTTTATCTATCCAATGGAAGGTTCTTGGACTTGGGGCGGCAATGCAGTATTTGGCATGTATACCCTCGGTGACCTTGGCTTTTCAGACTTTGCTGGTTCCGGTATCGTCCATATGGCAGGTGCTTCTGCAGCTCTAGCCGGTGTATTGTTGTTAGGTGCTCGCAAGGGTAAATACGGCGCTGACGGCCAAGTTAATGCGATTCCTGGTGCAAACTTGCCGATGGCAACTCTGGGTACCTTTATCTTGTGGATGGGTTGGTTTGGCTTTAACGGCGGCTCAGTACTGGCTACGGCTAGTGTCGAGAGCGCCAACAGTGTTGCGGTAGTGTTTATGAATACTAACGCCGCCGCTGCGGGTGGTTTGATCGCCGCGCTAGTTGTTGCCCACCTCAAGTTTGGTAAAGCGGATCTGACTATGGCCCTCAACGGCGCCTTGGCTGGTCTAGTTGCCATTACTGCAGAGCCTTCTACGCCTACCGCCCTGCAAGCAACGTTGATTGGTGCTGCCGGTGGTATATTGGTAGTGTTCTCGATCCTCACCTTGGACAAACTCAAGATTGACGATCCCGTTGGTGCCATCTCGGTCCACGGTGTAGTCGGACTACTGGGTCTGTTAGTGGTACCTTTGACCAATGATGCTTCAAGCTTCAGCGGCCAGCTAATCGGTGCAGCCACTATCTTTGTCTGGGTATTTGGCACCAGCTTCGCGGTTTGGTTTATCCTCAAGTCAGTGATTGGCATTCGAGTTTCAGAGGAAGACGAGTACGAAGGTGTTGATATTTCTGAGTGCGGTATGGAAGCTTACCCAGAATTCACCTCTAAGTAAGCATCTCGATGTAACTGACATCTCGATGTCTAAAGGGCGCCTCTGGCGCCCTTTTTCCGTTCTAATAACGTAAATCTACCGGAAGTCCTTGCTTTTAGGTGTCGGCGTCGTCAACATAATACGCCTTAAATAAGAGCCCGCACCCAGCGGGCCGTCGGCGATACTTGCGATCGCCGAAGCTGGCCCGGGTGACGGGCGCTACCTATGGAGAAGATTTATGAAGTTGATTATTGCGGTTATCAAACCGTTTAAGCTTGACGATGTGCGTCAGGCGCTGTCAGATGTTGGCGTGCAGGGCATTACTGTGTCAGAAGTAAAAGGATTTGGTCGCCAGAAGGGCCATACTGAGTTGTACCGAGGCGCCGAATACGTCGTCGATTTTTTACCTAAAGTGAAATTAGAAATTGCCGTTGCTGACGATCAGGTTGAGACGGTAATTGAAGCGATTAGCGGTTCTGCCCACTCCGGAAAAATAGGTGACGGCAAAATTTTTGTGACCCCGTTAGAGCAAATTATTCGCATCCGTACCGGCGAGACCAACGAAGACGCGGTATAGTTTATTGCTAATCCGCAGTCCCCGAGGACTGCGGATTTTTACTGTTTAACACCACACCACCGCATCACCACCCCATCACCACTGCATCGCCACCCTAGCACCACCCCATCATTCCTATACCCCGCGCGCCCTTGTTAGCCCGTTTTTAGCTCAAAGATCTAATAGCGTTAGTTTTAGAACAAAAAAAACTAAGTGAGTTACGCATTTCTTTTTGATGATCGAGATCTATAGGCTATAAATTAATTCACGCTGGTGAATGTGCAGTAATTTTGCGGTTATTGGCCAGAACAAAATCCACGGCAAACGCGAATGCAGGATGACGTCGATGAGTAAAGATACGCGCAGTAGCGCCGAGGCCCCGGCCACAATGTTGGCCAATAATACCGTTGACTTCTCAGGCGGTTTTGACGAACCGGCGGAATCTCGCACGGTTGCCTCCAGAAAGCGCATCCACGAGCAAGTTGACTCTGATATTTCCCGCTATTTGGCCACCGGCGGGAAAATCGAGCGCATTGCTAACCATGTCACCGCCGACCCGCCTAAGCGCCCAAGTTATCGCTACGGCCAACGGTCTATTTAGTGCTCTAGTGATGCGATTAGCGCCGGTATTTCTGCCAGCGAAAAAGCCTCAAGAAAAGGGTGTGGGCGCTGCGGTCTGGGGCTTTTGTGCGGGTTAAACCAAATTGCATGGCAGCCTGCGAGACACGCGCCATCGACGTCGTGTTCGATATGATCACCAATATGTATAATCTGTTCGGCGCGGGCGCCACTAATCTGCTGTGCCGCCAGAAAGTGATCTGCCGCCGGCTTGCTGGCATTGAGCTGTTCCGCCGAGAACGAGAAGTCAAACAGTGAGCCAATAGCCAGCCGCTGTATATCGGCGTTGCCATTAGTCAGTACGCCCAGTGAGTAGCGACCGTGTAGGTCTTTGAGCAACGATTCGACGCCATCAAAAAGCGTCACTTGATGACGCGCCTGCAAAAATACCGCAAAGGCATCGCTGGCCAATTGCTGAGCTTGGCTTTGCGGATACCCGCTTTCTGCCAGCGCTTGCTCCATTGAGTCAATCCGCAATTGGCTAATTTGGTTAGCCTGTGGTGGCTGCCGGTTATAGCGCTGCCATTTCCACTCACTGAAACTCTGTTGGCTAAAGTGCGCACCAAATTTGGGCGCCTGTTCGCTGAGCCAGTTAAACACCACTTGCTCGGCTTCGATGATTACCGGCTTTAGCTGCCACAGGGTGTCGTCCAAATCGAAGGTGATTACCTTGATGGTGCTGTTGTTAGTCATCGCTATTGTCCTGGAGCTGGCTGTTGTTGGTGTCAGTGGTGGGCTGGCGCTGGGCGCGAGGATGGGCGCTGTCATAGACCTTGGCCAGGTGTTGAAAATCTAAATGGGTATAGATTTGGGTGGTGGCAAGGTTGGCGTGCCCCAGCATTTCTTGCACCGCCCGCAGGTCGCCGCTGGATTCGAGCATATGGCTGGCAAAAGAGTGGCGCAGCATATGGGGGTGAATATGCTGCCCCAGGCCCTGCTGTAGGCTGTACTTTTTAAGCCGTGCCTGGATGGAGCGCTGGGCCAAGCGGGTGCCGCGTTTCGATAAAAACAGTGCGTTTGAGGCGCTCTGGGGTCGCAGTGTTAGCCACTGTTGCAGCGCCTGTACGGCATAGCGGCCCACGGGTAGACGGCGGCTGCGATTACCCTTGCCAACGACCGTGACCAGGGCATCGGCTAAGTCGATACTGTCGATATTGAGCTGCACTAATTCGGTCAGCCGCAGCCCCGATGAGTAGAACAACTCGAGGATGGCGCGGTCCCTGACGTCGATGACTTCCTCCCCCTGCAGTGACAGCAGCGCTGCCATAGCGTCGGCGTCGAGCGCTTTGGGTAGTGTCTTCTGGGCCTTGGGCGCCGCTACTGACAGCGCCGGGTTATGGTCAGTGCCACCCTTTTTGTTGCAAAAACGGTAAAAACTGCGCACCGCCGACAGCGACCGAGCCAGGGTGGTTCCGCCCAAGCCACTGTGATGCATCTGGGCTACCCAGCGTCTGACATCGGCGCTGTGTACTGCGCTGGGATCGAGACATTGCTGGGCGATATTATAGCGAGCAAACTTATCGAGATCTCGCCGATAATTGCTGAGGGTGTGGGGTGACAGTTGTCTGACCGCTTGCAGATAGCCCAGATACTGTTCAATGTGCTGTGGCCACAGTGATGTGGTCATACCTGCCCCCGGCGCGGCGAGGTCTCAGCCGAGATAGCGCGGTACAATACGACTGATAACATCGCCAATATAATTGAGAAACAAAGTGCTCATATCAGCACTGAAATAATCAGCAGCGCTGCTGCCGATGGCAATGACCCCCAGTGCTCTGCCATGAACAAGAGGCAGCACCGCGGCCGACTTCACTTGTTGTCCCTGTTCGGCAAACAAGAAGTCGAACTCCTCCGGCCGCAGTACCCCGCAAGTCGCGTTGTTGCTGCGCACTAAACCGGGAATTTTACTGTAAGCCTCGTCGACATCGACCATGCGGGCACTGAGCTTGCGGTGTTGTTCGGTGTTGCCAAACAGTGTCATGCTGGCATAGTCAACAGCGAAGTCACTGAGTAGACTGCGGTTAAAGGTATTGACTACCGCATCGAGGCCATCGGCTTCGATCAGCGCCAGTACTAGGGCCTTGGTTTTATCAAATAGCTGGTCGTTGCCCTGGGCATTGTCGAGCAGGTTGTTGAGGCGCCCGCGCACGTCCATGTTGCGTTCGCGCAGCAGGCTAACTTGGCGTTCCAGCAGCGATACGGCCTCACCGTTAATGGGGTGCGCCAAGCGCAGCTCCAACAGTAGGTCGTCACGCTTTAGAAAAAATCCGGAGTGGCTTTTCAGGTACTGGGCGACATCATCTTCAGTGATATCCGACTCTCTATTTTTTTGCAATTCCACTGCGATATCCTATTCATTATTGTATGGGCTGGTGCCGCGCTGGCGATCGACTCAGAGCAGTATCTGGCCTTCGAATACACTGGTAGCGGGCCCTGTCATTATGACTGGTGATTCTTCACCTCGCCAGTTTATGCTTAACTCGCCGCCGGTTAAGTGTACCCGCACGGTACTGTCGAGCAACCCCTGCAGCTGTCCTGCCACTACCGCAGCACAGGCGCCGGTGCCACAGGCCAGGGTTTCACCGACACCGCGCTCGTGCACCCGCAGACGGATTTCACTGCGGCTGACAATTTGCATAAATCCGGCGTTAACCTGTTGTGGAAATGTCGGGTGTTCAGTAATAGCCGGCCCCAGTAGTGCCACCGGCGCGCTGTCTACGTCATCAACCAGCATTACCGCGTGCGGATTGCCCATCGATACTGGGATTATGGTGCAGCGCTGGCCAGCGACCTCGAGTGGGTAGCCCTGCTCAGTGGCGGGTAGCAGCGGTACAAAAGGCAGTTCGGCGAGGGCTAGTTGCGGTGGTCCCATATTGACATTAACGTCATCATTGTCGGCGACAGACAGCTCAATAATACCGGTGTTGGTCTCTACCGTTATCTGCGCTTTACCGGTTAGTTTCTTCTCGCGAACAAACTTGGCGAAGCAGCGGGCACCGTTGCCGCACTGTTCGACTTCGTTGCCATCGGCGTTGAAAATACGGTAGCGGAAGTCGACATCGGGGTTGCCTGGGACCTCCACCGCCAATACCTGATCGCAGCCCACGCCAAAGTTTCGATCCGCCAGTTGGCGAATATGGTGCTGCTGCAAAGTGAAGCGCTGGGTGATCAGATCGAACACCACAAAGTCATTGCCCAGCCCGTGCATTTTGGTAAAGCGTAACAGCATGAATCTTTTCTCCTGCGACCGCCGCCGGCGCTCAGTGTAATCTAGGTGGTGCTGCCCGTCCCCGGGGGGTTTGCGCGCGTTAACTCGGGGGCTATGCAGTTGAAATACAGCCCTGAGCTATGTACGTAAAATACAGCCCTGAGCTGAGCACTTACAATATCGCCTCGAACTACTCAGCCGAAATACCCTCTCTAAATTCAATTCAGGCACGATGGTGCTGGTAGCCCCGCTATGGAACAGCCTTAACGGTGACTATATTAGGGAAGTAGTGCTTCGCCCCTGATCAGATCGGCGATAGTTTCGCGCTCACGAATCAAGTGACACTGGTCGCCATCAACCATGACCTCCGCTGCCCGGGTTCGACTATTGTAGTTGGAACTCATCACAAAGCCATAGGCGCCGCTGGAGGCAACTGACAATAAGTCGCCGGCCTCGAGCGCTAGGGCGCGGTCTTTGCCAAGAAAATCGCCGGTCTCGCAAACCGGTCCGACCAGATCCCACTGCTTAACCTCGCCCTCGGTACGCGGCACAACCGCTTCGATATTAAGCCAGGCCTGGTACAGTGCCGGTCGAATCATATCGTTCATGGCAGCATCGATAAGGGCAAAATTTTTGTGCGGCCCGGGCTTTAAATATTCGACTCGAGTCAGCAATATCCCGGCATTAGCACAGATCGAACGCCCCGGTTCAAAGGCTAGCGTCAGTTGCCGGTTGCCGAGGCGCTCGACCACAGCGGCCACGTACTCGGCGGGGCTGGGTGGGTTTTCGTCGCGATAACGCACCCCCAAACCACCGCCTAAATCTAGGTGGCTAATGTCAATGCCCTGTTCTGCCAGTTGGTCTACCAGTGCTAGCACGCGGTCCAGAGCGTCGAGAAAAGGCTGCGTCTCGGTCAGCTGGGAACCGATATGGCAGTCAATGCCGATCACTCGAATATGGCTTAGCTGGGCTGCCCGCTGGTAGGTCTCTAGCACCTGCTCAATGTCGATGCCAAATTTGTTATCTTTTAAGCCGGTAGAAATATAGGGGTGGGTATTGGCGTCGACATCGGGGTTCACCCGCAGCGATATTGGTGCCACCAGGTCCATCTGCGCCGCTACCTGCTGCAGTGTTTCCAGCTCGGCGGCGGACTCCAGATTGAAGCAGTGAATACCCACCTCCAGCGCCCGGCGCATCTCTGCGGGGGTTTTCGCCACCCCAGAAAAAATGATCTTTTCTGGTTGGCCACCGGCGATAAGTACTCGCTCCAGTTCGCCCTGGGAGACTATATCGAAGCCCGCTCCGAGTCTGGCCAATACATTGAGTACGGCAATATTGGAGTTGGCTTTGACGGCAAAACAAATCAGGTGTTCGCGATCGGCCAGCGCCCGTTGATAGGACAAAAACTGTTGTTCCAGATAGGCCCGTGAATAGACATAGGTAGGGGTGCCATGGCGGGCGGCGATATCGGCCAGGGCCACGTTCTCGGCGCACAACTGGCCGTCGCGATAGTCAAAGGCTTGCATGGGTTACAACCTGATATAAGAGTAGCGAATAGGACGCTAGGGTTGATTGGAGCTATTTTCGCCACTGTCTACGACAGCAGTTGACTGCGGCAATACCAGCGGGCCCTTTTGACCACAGCCGCTAAGGCTAATGGCAATGACGACGACGGTGGTAGCGATGATGACTAAACGCATCTGAGAGCCCCTGTTAAAATAGAGCGCGATTATACCGGCGCAGCCATCAGGATGAAAGCGCTGGAGATTCGAATTAGTGTTGCTTCATGGCGCTGTTGAGTTGTTGCTCTAACCGCTGTTTGTAGCGCAGGTACTGGACTGTTTGGCTGGCTTTGCCGGCGTCGAGCTTGAGTTGACCACCCAAATCGAGGTCGCTGATATAACAAGGGTAATAGCCAGTGCTGCGGCGCTGATCGACAATAAATGCAGCCGCGGCTCGGTAGATGTCAGCGCCTAAGTCGGCGGCATAAAATTCGCGCTGCTCACAGTAGATATCGAACACCAGCTGTTGCTCGTGGTCGAGGGCTGCCACCGCTTGTACCTTGAAAAAGCCGCCAGTGTTTATCGGCTCGCGCAACCGATGCGGGCGAATATGATTGAGCCCGCGTTGCGCTACCACTTCAAAGTACTGCAGGTCCTGCAGGGGTTCAGTAGCGCCATGGTCAAAGTGCGTAGATTCACTGCTTTGGCGAAACAGTATTGCCCGTAAAAACAGATCCAGCGGATTGAGGATGTTGTCGAGCTCCTCCCCCGCGATTTTATAGCTGAACAGCGAGCCCATTTCGTCGAGGATATAGAGTTCAGTGCGCAGGCTGTGGCGCTGGTAATACACCTGTATCTGCTGCGTTTTTTGATGCTCGCTGATAGCGCGCAGGACCGAGTTCTTGCCACAGTAACGATCCAGTACAATGGCGCTGTAATAGTCCTGAGGTGCGCTCAAGTGGGTTAGCAAGTCAGCGGTGGTGGCGCAGTGCTGCCAGCCCGGTCTGCTGCCTTGGCATTGCAATACGTGGTATTGGCCTTGAATTTCGAGCACATAACGGGCCGCGTCCCGGGCCGAACCGCGGTGGAAACAGCTACTGATATCGCTAAATAGCTGTTCGACCCTAGCTGCGATAGCCTGGGCGCGGGTCGGGCTAAAACAGTGGATATTGATTGCTGGCAGCTGCGGCCGGTGCCCGGGTGGTAGCATCTGCAGATAGTCTCGCAGGCACAACAACAGTGCCTGTTCGCCCCGGTAGCTGCGGGTGCTTAGTTCTCCCCAGCTGTTGGCAACAACCTGTTCGAGATTGAGTACCAGGTTTTCTCGCAGACCACTAAACGCCAGACTGTCGGTTTGAGCGCTAATCAGCTCAGTGCCTTGGCTGCGTTTGTTAGCCAGTGGGTCAACGCCAACATTAATAAATAAATGCATCAGCAGCGGCCGCATCGGACTTTCAAAACGCTGATGTCGGTCGTCACTCTGGCTATTGTATTGGCTGGCTACCGGCAGGCTTGAGCGCAGACTTTGCAGCATATTAATCAATTCGTACTGCCTGACCCCGTGCTCACCTTCGATGACTCTGACCCGGGTATGATGGTCACTGAGGCCGTTAAAATGACACCAAGCCAGCAGTGTTGTTAGCTGGTCGGCGCGTTTTAACACCTCACCATTGTGCTGGTCGATGCCATTGACGGTATCGCTGCTGACAGCCCATTGCTCGGTGCGCTGATCATCAGTTGGATACTGAAAAAAGGTTAGCTGTTCCTCATGGAGATCGGGGGCAATACCGGGGTTAACCCACTCAATTTTTTCTGCCTTGCGCTCAAAGGCGGCGTACAACTTGCGCCCTAGCAGGGTTACTTCTTGGGAGTCGATCAGCGCGGTGCTGGCGCTGCGCCGAGCGAATTCCAATACGAAGCGATAGCTGTTGGTCAATTCGCGAACCAGTATTTTTTGCTCCGCGACTACCCGCCCGACTTTCCAGCTGCTGCGTTTGTCCAAGCTGCGCAGTTGTTCTGCGGTCCATTGCCACTCGCCCACTAGAGACTCTATCAGCTGATATCGCCAAGCTTTGACGCCACTGGGTTTACGCTGTGACAGTGTTTGCTCGACTTTCAAGTAAAAACAGCGACGCACCAGTTCGAGGCGGCTAAGCTCGCCCCGACTCAGCAGATACTGTTCTAGTTTGCGGTATACCATGACATAGGGGTCGACCTCGTCGAGGTCTAGCCGGTTGTCAAAAATAGCGCGTTTCAGCGTGGTACTGAGCGGCTCTACCGCGGGGTACTCGGCGGCGTAAACTTCGGTCAGTAGAATTTTCAGCACTGATTTATAGGGTGAGTCGATGGCTTTATAGAGTTGCCACACCCCAGCACCAATAAACTCGCCGGCGGGAATATGACCGACACCGCCAAAGTCGATGGCCTCATCGGGCTTGATAAAGCGTTTTTCGCGCAGCGCATTGGCGTAGTAGTCGTGATCTTCCTCTGGCGGCACCAGCCACCAGATCGGAATTTTACCGGCCAGTAATAAACTGGTTCGATAGAATTCGTCCAACAATAAAATGTGCTGGGCGCTGCCGCAGTCCTCGGTACTGAGCGACTCACGCTCGCCGCGACGAAACTTCTCGCCCTCCATCAGGAAAAAATGGACTTCCAGTTGCCGGCCCATTGCCCACTGGCTGATATGGTCACATTTTAGCTGCAGTAACTGGTGCTCAGCGCTGCTCAGATGATCTCGGTGACACAGCCAGATATCCAAGTCCGAGTGGTTTGACTGCGCTACGGTTCCGCTGGAGCCCATTAAGAACAAGCCCTCAATCAAGCTGCTGGCTTTGGCTTGACGGTGGTAAGTAAAGCTGCGGGCGAGGCCCTGGGCTCGCTGAATCTCGGCTTTACTGGGTTGGTAGTGAGCGATGCCACAGGGTGTCTGGGCGTTGACATAGCCCGGCAAAATAGGATGATTGACGTGAAACAGCAGTGGCAGCAGATCCAATACTGTCTGCTGGCGAGGACTCATCGCTGACTGCGCGCGGGCTAGGCGACCGCCATTGACTGCTAAGAAACGCTTGCGAATAGCATTTAGCACCTTGCGATCTACGCCCTGATCAATGGACGAGGCGGTTTCGCCGCTATTGTTGTCAACATCGCTGCGGGTATTGACGCCAGTATCTTTGCCAACATCGTGGTAAATGTTGTCGCCGCTGCTACCGAATTCTGATGTGGGTGGTGATGCCATGGCAAACATTATAGGTGGGATTGCACAAATTTGATGCCAAAAGATCCTGCCCGCAACACACTAACGTTGTTATAGGGAATGTTATAGGGATTGTTATTGGTACTGGTATTGGCACTGGCGTGTTAATAATAGCCGCGCCATAGTGAGCGTGAAAGCCGACAATAGGGCCCCCATTGTACTAAGCTTCGGTTACACTTAAACAAAATACTAATGGAGATAGCAGCATGATAGATCTAACACGTGAGGGAAATGTTTTTGTACTAACCATGAATGGCGGCGAGAATCTCTGGAATACGAGTTTCGTTAGAGCCATGGATGCGGCTCTGGACGAAGTGGAAGCGTCGACTGGCGCAGCGGCGTTACTGACCACATCGGCGACCGAAAAGTTTTACTCCAATGGCCTAGACCTAGAGTGGTACGCCTCGACCGGCGAGCACCCCGGTGGCGATCGCGCCGCCTTCGGCGATGAATTTATGACGCTAATGGGGCGCATCATTACCTTTCCCATGCCGACGGTAGCAGCCATTAATGGCCATGCCTTTGGCGCTGGTTTTATGAATGCTCTGTGCCACGATGTACGTTTGATGCGCAGTGACCGCGGCTTTATGTGTGCTAACGAAGTCGAGATAGGGATGGTTATCCCGGCCGCAGAGCTGGCGCTTTTTCGGCACAAACTGCCAATGAACACATTTTTTGAAACGGTGCAGTTGGCTAGACGTTGGAGCGGTCTTGAGGCGCTGGGGGGTGGCATCGTGCAGCGTGTAGCCCCGCTCGATGAGCTGCGCGCTGCAGCCCTTGCCCGGGCCGAGGAGTTATCGCGACTGGGTGCCAATCGTGAGGTCTATGGCAAGATGAAGGAGTCTTTGTACGGCGAAAATGCCGCTATAAACACGGTGCACGGCCCCGCATATATGCTGCGCAACTCAGCCGAGTTTCACTAGTGCAATGTCTGACCAGCCCCAGCAACTTTGAGTAGCAATCTATGCAACGAAAAAATAGAGATTACAAACTATAAGTTGAGAACTACCGATCGAGAACTACTGATCGAGAACTACAGATCAAAAAGTACAGAAGCAAAAAAACAATCGAACCAAAAGCAATCGAGCTTGAGCAACAACTAAACAGCAGCAGCACCTAGGCTGATTAAGGATTAATACCATGAGAGACGAAACCCTAGCCATTCACCACGGCTATACTACCGACAGCACCACCCACTCAGCGGCGGTGCCGATCTACCAGACCGTGGCCTTTGAGTTTGATAATGCGCAGCACGGTGCAGACCTGTTCAACTTAGCGGTGCCGGGCAATATTTATAGCCGCATTATGAACCCCACTAACGATGTGCTGGAGCAGCGTCTCGCGGCACTAGAGGGCGGGGTCGGGGCACTGTGTGTCGCCAGTGGCAGCGCTGCTATTAATTACGCGATTTTGACTCTGGCCGAGGCTGGCGACAATATTGTCTCTACGCCCCAGTTGTACGGTGGCACCTACACGCTGTTTGCTCACATGTTGCCGAAGATGGGTATCGAGGTGCGTTTTGCTGAAAACGACAGTGCCGAGGCCATCGCTGCCCTCATCGACGACAAGACCAAGGCGGTATTTTGTGAAACCATTGGCAACCCCGCCGGCAACGTAGTTGACTTGGCTGCTATCGCCAACGCCGCTCATGCGCAGGGTGTACCGGTGATTGCCGACAATACGGTTGCCACGCCGGTACTGTGTAAGCCTTTTAGCCACGGTGTCGACATTGTGGTGCACTCCATGACTAAATACATTGGCGGCCACGGCACCACTTTGGGTGGCATTATTGTCGATTCCGGCAAGTTCCCCTGGGCCGAGCACGCCGAGCGCTTCCCGATGTTTAACCAACCTGAGCCGGCTTACCATGGCGTTGTCTATACCGAGGCCTTTGGTCCGGCGGCGTTTATTGGCCGCGCGCGCACCGTGCCGCTGCGCAATACCGGTGCGGCGCTGTCGCCAATGGCAGCCTTCCAGCTGATGATGGGGCTAGAGACGCTGTCACTGCGGATGGAGCGCCATACTGAAAACGCGTTAAAAGTTGCCCAGTACCTGCAAGCCCACGACCGGGTCGAGTGGGTGAGCTACGCCGGATTGGAAGATTCTCCCTACGCCGCGCTGGCCAAAACCTATATGGGCGGCAAGCCCGCGGCTATCTTGTCCTTCGGTATGGAGGGTGGTTTCGAGGCTGGGGTTAAATTCTACGACGCGCTGGCATTGTTTAAGCGCTTGGTGAATATAGGCGATGCCAAATCACTGGCCTGCCACCCCGCTTCCACTACTCATCGGCAGATGAGTGTTGAGGAGCAAAAGGAAGCCGGCGTTAGCCCAGAGATGATTCGCCTGTCGGTCGGTATTGAACATATCGACGATATTCTGGCCGATTTAGCGCAAGCACTCGCCTAAAGCCCTCGACCGGCATTGACGTGTTGAGCCGGTCGCTACTGGCACCTGACAGCCCGCTGCGCAAACCCGATGTGGCGCGGCTGTTTGTCGCCTATCTGCTGTCCTATACCGGCTCGGCTATGGCCCCGATTGCGATGGCTTTCGGGGTGCTGGAGTTGACCGGTTCTACCAAGGACGCGGCTATTGTGATCGCCGCTCCCACCCTAGCGTCTATTGTCGTGTTGCTGGTTGGTGGTGCCCTAGCCGATCGTCTATCTCGACAGAAAATCATGGCTATTGCTGACACCTTGGCGATGTTGGCACAACTGTCGATGGCGGCACTGTTCCTTACTAGCAATGCCACGGTGCCACTGTTAACGGCTTTGATGCTCGCAAATGGTATTGCCATCGCCCTCAACGCCCCGGCTGCCACCGGTTTAATCGTGCAGCTGGTGGATAAAAACCAATTGCAGGCGACCAATGCCTTACTGGGTATGGCCCGTCATGGTGCCGTGGCTGGTGGGGCCGCCCTGGGCGGCTTGCTGGTAGCGCTGTACGGTGCCGGTATCACGCTGGCCATCGATGGCTTGTCTTTTGGCCTGTCGGCGCTGTTGGTCTTGTCGCTAAAACCCAAACCACAGCGGCCATTGGCGAAAGCTTCAATGATTCAAGATCTGGTATTGGGCTGGCGGGAGTTTACTCGTCACCGCTGGCTGTGGGTGATTGTGCTGCAATTTTCGCTGGTGGTGGCGGGTTTGGAAGCGGTGTTCGGATTGCTCGGTCCCGCCGTTGCTCGGGAGCAAATGAACGGCGCAGCTGACTGGGGCATCATCGCCGGAGTGTTTGGCCTGGGCATGATTATCGGCGGGCTGCTGGGGGTGGTGGTGCGTCCGCGCTACCCGATGCGGTTCGGTAGTCTGTGGGTATTTTCCTTTAGCCTAGTGCCGCTGGCTTTAGCTCTGGCGCTGCCGGTTTATGCGGTGGCAGTCTGCGCGCTAATTTCCGGTATTGGCGGACAGCTGTTCAGCACGCTATGGAATACCACTTTGCAGCAACGCATTCCCGGTGAGTTGCTGTCTCGGGTCAGCGCCTACGATCACCTAGGCTCGATAGCCTTGGCGCCGCTGGGTATTTTACTGGCGGGGTTATTGTTTGAGTTGATCGGCGCCCGGGACACGTTATTACTGGCCGCTGCGCTTATTATTGTACCCACCGCAGGCGTACTGCTGGTGGCTGACGTGCGCCAGCTGCAGGCGCCGTCATAACCCAGTCCTCATACATTCCTCATAAAGAGCTAGCCCAGTCTCAGTCTAGGACCGCTCGGGCCACAGGGTGAATAGCCCCTTTAGTGTGGCAACAAAGGCGATGGGCTGATCGAGCAGGATATGGTGATTGGCATCGGGAATAAAAAATAGCGGTGTTGCTGGCCGCATGGCGCGCATCGGCTCCATCACCTCTGGTGAGGAACTCCAGCTGTGCTCACCCATAATAGCCACTACCGGCAGCGGTAAATTGCGGTAAATTTGCTCTAGGTCGTCGCCAATTCGAAACTTATAATAAATGGCTGGATCGAACTTCCAAGTCCAGCCGTCGTCGGTCTGGCGCAGCGACTGGTGGCCGATATAATCGAGAATATACTGGTTGGCACAGGGCTGGGGTGGCGCTAGCCGAAAGCGCGCTCGGGCATCTTCGTAGCTGGCATAGACGCGAGTCGGCCTGGGTTCAGGGCGATTCAAAAACCACTCTTCGTGATTTTCTTTGGTCTTTACCGAATAATCGACCAGCACAATACCGCCAAATTTATCCGGGTGGCGATGGCCTGCCATCAGTGAGACAAAGCCGCCGAAGCTATGGCCGACAATAACCGGTTTGGGACCCAGTTCAGCGTGTTCACAGACCGCTAACACGTCGTCTCCAAATTGCTCGCGGCTATAGCTCTTGCGCCAACCACTGTCACCCATACCGGCCAGATGCATACTGACCACGTGAAAGTCTTGGCTTAATAGCGGCGCCAAAAAGTTAAACCAACCGCCGTGAGCGCCATTGCCGTGCACAAAAATTACCCCGGGCTTGGACGGGTCGCCCCAGCGGGTATAACACAAGCTGCAGCCGTCAACCTCGACCCGGCACTCTTCAGATGGTACTTCCAAAGCATCTTTAAACCACTTCGGGGCGCGGGTGATAATGGTGGAGCTAGGAGCTTCACCGACATAATTAGGGTCGTCTGCAGAATCGACTGACAGGCGGTCGGCGGGACCTTCCATATCGGGGGGGGTGTGCAGTGTCTTTCGGGTCATGATTTCATCCTTGCTGTCGGTGTCTAAGAGCGCTAACTAACGGTTAAATCGTCTCGTTGTACAGCTGAGCGAGCCGGTGATTGTAGCGCACTCAATGGCAAAATACAGGCCCTATACCGGGCTGCGGCCTAGCCAGTGGCAGGTTAACGCGGCTGTTATTGTGTTGTTGTTGTGCTGTTATTTTGATGTAGTTGCGCTGTTGCAGCAGTGTCGGTCGCATGCACTGGCAGCGGGCGCGCTACTGCTGCGGCCTTAGCACGCCGCCAAAAAGAGGCTAAACCCGCCTCTAAAAATAGTACCAGCGCGCCCTGTTACTGCGCGATGTGACCGTTCTATGTTTCTGAGCAATGTTACCGAGCTATATTACCGCACTACCTTACCGCATTATGTCGCCGCACAATGTGACCAAGCCGTAACTGACGCCATAGCCCTGCTCGCTCGCCGCGACTTTGTCCGCAGCGCAGTGTATTACCTGTAGTGAGTACCATCTGCAGCTGACACTATTTTTCTGTTAGATAGTACTAATCACGACTTTGTTCCGGCGAAATACCGTTGAGGTGAATACCGTGCAGCGCTCTAGCTGATGATATTGAGGCAATCCACGATTTAACGATGACGACGTTTTTAACCCCTACTCCCGTCGACTGTGGCTAACAGTTTACTGTGCGGGCGCTGCGCTAATGCATGAGGCGTTTGCGCTACTCACTGAGCTGGGCGCCGGCGGCGGTGTCTTACTGGAGTACCTCACTGAATATTACCGTTTGGGTTTTAAGCCGCTGGCCGCCTTACTATTGCCGAGGCTGCAGCAGCGTTGTTGTTAAGCGTTGTCGTTAAGCATTATTGTTAAACGTTATTGTTAAGCGTTGTTGATTGAGGGCACTTATGCTCAGGTCACTTATCTTGAGGGGAGGTTGGACTATCGCCACATAGGTTCAGTACAGGCTTAATGCCAGCACCATAGTCAGCGTTTAGCCTTGCGCTGTTGTGGTGCGCGATGACCTTCACCGCTATTTTAGGCCCTGAATAGAAGCCGCTATCACTGTGTCTATACGTCGATTAATTATGTCTGGAGTAGGCTGTGATCTGATCGGTATAAACCGCTGAGTACTGGCCCCAGGCGTTGTTACCGGCTTAGGTTAGGCGTTTTGGCTGTCAGGTTTTTTGGCTTTATTGCGGCCTTCGGTGCTGTAACTTTCAAAAAATACTGCGCTGAAAAAGTTTGCCCTCAACCGGTAAAACTTTTGGTCCTTTTATGGCAAAAATTATGTAATAGTGTGCCGCTTAATTTGCTGGCCAGTCCTAGACAGAGCTAGGCGGAGTTAGCCAAGCAGTGCAGTAAAGCCCTGTTTGAATGTATGGAAATTATAAAACTGTAGTCTACTAACGAGAATAACCCCATGGCAAAGATAAGACCTGACGGAGAAGTTCAACCCGGTATTAAGTGGGGTCCCTTTACTATGCGGATCCCCTTAGTCCATATGCGATTTTCCTTAGCAAACATGTTGCAGGGGCTAGCTGTGGCCGGTGCAACGGGTATGGCGCTGGTGCCGTATTTTATCGCTCTGCTGGGGCTGACGTTCGAAGAAGCCGTGACCATGGCGATGTTTCACAGCATTCTTATTTCTTTCTCCTGGATGTTCTTCGGCGACCCCTATGCGCCCGGTTGGCTGACCCCTGCGGTACCTTTTGTCGTTGCATTTATTACCGCGCCCGCCTACCTGGGGGATCATATTTCTCAGTTTCAGGCAATGACGGCGCTGTCATTAAACTTTGCCTTTATCTTGATTGTTTTGGGGGCTACCGGGCTCGGTGCTAAACTTATTAACGTGGTTCCCAATGTGTTTAAAGGTGGCATTATACTCGGTGCCGCGGTTGCCGCCTTTTTGCGTGTGACCAAAGATGGCGATGCGGCTAACGTGTTTCAGTCAGCACCTATAGCGGGTACGCTGGGGGTGGTGGTGTGTTTAATCTTTGCCTTTTCCAAGCCACTGCATGCGCTGGCGATGAATAAAAAAGGGCTGGCGACTATTCTTGGTTTTGGTTTGCTACCCGGATTTGTTATCGCCGGCACGGTCGGATTTTTCACCGGTGAGTTCGAGTACAATATTCGCTGGGAGTTTCTTGATGTAGGCGCTTCGGCTATGTCACTGTGGGGTAAAGCCTCGCCGTTCGTGATTGGTTGGCCGCCTGAGGAGACTTTTCTTGCCTCGTTCCCGTTGGCATTAATCACCTATATCTTGTTTTTTGGCGATGTTGTCACTGGCAACGAAATGATAGAGCAAGCGCAAGCTAGTCGCAGTGATGAAAAGCTCGAGCTCAACAGCAGCCGAGCACATATGGCCACAGGTATTAGAAACGTTTTAATGGGTATTATCGCGCCATTTTTCGCCACTCAAGGTGTGTTGTGGACAGGAATTCAAGTGATTCTGCTTAAAAGCTGGACGCAGGGGCGAGACAAGGTCGATTCAATTTTCGATAGCATCGGTAGTTTTTACGCCTTTGGTCTGCCGATTTTGTTTTTATTACTGCCGTTAGTGACACTGTTAGAACCGCTATTACCTCTGGCACTGGCGGTTACCCTTGTGCTTACCGCATTTGCCTGTGCGTCGCTGGCTTTGTCGCTGGTGCAAGACTCTACAGAGCGCGGGGCAATGGTGATTACAGCAATGGCTTTTAGCGTGTTTGAACCTTGGCTGGGCTTACTCGTGGGTATTGTCATTATTGCCGCACTGTGCGGCTTTCAGGTGTTTGTACCGAAAAAAGATGATCAAAGCGTAGCGGGCTAACAGCGGTTGATAGCCATGGCTGCTTATTATGGAGCAGCCGATCGAAGGTTATTAGCCTAATAAAGGTATCGGCTTTCTGTTGGTAAAGTCTGCACAGTGACATTGTAGTCGTTGTTCTTCAAAATCACCGGTCAGCTGTTGGCGTTTCTCTTGACCGGTGCCTTTTGTAGAGACTACCCAGTCGCCAGCTCTAAATATCTACAGCCCCATTCTAGGGAAAATGTCCAGGTCCGGATTTTTAGGTCCGGATTTCTAGTTCCAGATTTTTAGGTCCGGATTTTTAGACCCAGATCTCTAGTCCCAAATCTCTAGCCCTAAATCTCTATAGATAGTCGCTATCGAGGCGGTGCTGTTGAAACTTTTACTGCATGTTACAGCCGGATATTTACCTTGAGTCACGCCGCCGTTTCTTTGGCAGGCTGAATGTTAAGCTATGTTGGGGCCCTGCCGATGAATAACGCGGTGGTACTACCGGATTGCTTCGGGGGTGGCTAATCAACACTGTTCGAGGCATTCAATAGTGCCGAGCTACGATGCTGCCTAAATGTCTAGGCGGTATATTGTTAGCGAGCATCTGGCCAGTAACGACGATGTTTTCCCTGCGAATATCCGCCCTCTTTTGCGCTGGCAGCCATCAATTTATCAATAAGTGACACTGCGCAAGGGCGCGGCGCTGGCTATTGTTGTCTGTTATTGCTCAATGTTTTTTATAACAGTAGAGTTTGTATCGTGTTTTTTGCTCGTCAATGTATCCATTGCACGCTAGTGCTTGCTGGGTATTCGGTCTATATTGTCCGAGTTGCCACCTAGATAGTAAAATTTTACCGGGTTAAAAAGTAATGACACAGCATGAATACATTTTTGTATCGGTATCTATCATCATCGGATTGGCGATAACACGTATTTTGAACGTAGTGGGCGATTTGATTCGCTACCACAAGCAGACGCATTTTCATTGGTCTACCGCCATTTGGGGTTTAAGCGTAATGACCTTTACCTTACAGCTGTGGTGGATGGGCTGGGGCTTGCATGACTATACCGATTGGAACTTTAGTCATTTTGCGGTATTGATATTCGCGTCGATTAGCATCTATGGGGCTGCGGAAATGGCCCTGCCAGACCCTAGAGATGGGCACTTTGACATGCTGGCGCACAGCCAAAGTTTGGGCCGTGTTTCGGCGACATCGATGTTGGCCTATTTCTTAGTGGGGCCCTATGTCAATGTGACTATGTTTAAAAACCCCTTGGACCTGTCGCTTGCGATACCGTTAGTTGGCGTGATGTTGATGATATTGGTTATTTTCATACCTCGCGGCTTTAAGCTGTGGTCCGTATTATTTGCGGCGTATTCCATAGCGATTCTATATATCACTGTGTAAACACGGGGTAAACACCGGGTAAGCACTGTGCAAATGTGCGATAAATACCTAATAAATGCGTGATAAACTTATGATATGTGAACATCAATAGCCAAGGGCGATATCGAAAATTACTGCACAGTGAAGCTGATAGCGGCTGTAGATTGTTACCACAATGAACGTATAGCCAACCGGTAGTGCTCAATTTTGAACACTTCCACTGGGCCTTATAGCCATCGT
>JBLHLU010000031.1:0-20953 GCA_047623385.1 Paraglaciecola psychrophila | reverse complement strand
CAGCGGACATAAGTTTGCCGACTGGATTATTATCGACGCTCTAGGCAGCACCCAGAAGTGAAAAAGCGGGTTCAATCGTCGGAGGGCTACTCGGGGCTCTATGGCACTTTGTAAGGTAAAGACCGGAGGGGAAATGTTCAGCACCCATCGGCGATGATGTTAGGCGTAGGCCAAGCTAACCGCGAAGACCATTCCCGCAGTGAGAACAAAGACCTCTACCCAATGGGTAAAGGGGTAAAGGGGTAAAGGGGTAAAGGGGTAGCGATGATACCCGGTAAATTCTTGGATAAGCGAGGTAGATGACTAGCCCTCTAGACGTATTGATTGAAATGTCAGCACAAGCCCTAGCCATCTCTCAATAGCGGGCAAATAACCCGCTCGCTTTGCCCACAGACTTACCCCAATATCAGCTCCGCCAGCAAATCCACTTCTTGCTCCGAACTCGGCGACACCAGCAACCCGGTAACCGCACTGTCTTCCCAAGCTGCCAACCGCCCCTTGATATGATCGCGACTGCCGACCAAAGCTATTTCATCGACCAGCGCATCGGGCACCGCCGCCACTGCTTCAGCGCGGCGACCGGCTAGGTAGTGGTCCTGAATATTTTTGGCGGCATCGGCGTAGCCCATACGTACAATCAGCTCGTTGTGAAAATTGCGGTCCTTGGCCCCCATGCCGCCGACGTACAACGCTAGGTTCTTTTTCACCTGCAGGCGACCAGCCTCGACATCATCGGTAATAGTGATGGTAATCGGGTACATAATTTCGAACTGTTCGCTGCGCTGTGCAATTGACGGGGCGTAAACCTCTTCGCGGTAGGGCGAATAATACAGCGGGTACCAACCGTCGCAAATCTCTGCCGCCATCGCCACATTTTTGGGGCCTTCAGCACCGAGAAAAATAGGAATATCGGAGCGCCGCGGATGGGTGATGGACTTCAGTGCTTTGCCCATGCCCCAGGAACCTTTGCCATCCTCGGGATAGGGAATAGTGTAGTGCGGCCCACTGCCGGTAACCGGTTGTTCCCGGGCCAATACCTGGCGAATAATATCGATATATTCGCGGGTCCGCGCCAATGGTTTATCGAAGGGCTGACCGTACCAACCCTCCACTACCTGCGGCCCCGAAACGCCCAATCCCAATACCATACGCCCCTCGGACAAATGATCTAAAGTCAGTGCATGCATTGCGGTGGCGGTAGGCGTGCGGGCCGATAACTGCACGATGGCGGTACCCAATTTGATGCGCTCAGTATGGGCACCTACCCAGGCCAAAGGTGTTAGCGCATCAGAGCCGTAGGCCTCAGCGGTAAAAAAACCCCAATACCCCAGCGCCTCCGCTCGCTTCGCCAATTTAATTAGATTACTCGGCGGTTGCGCGCCCCAGTAGCCTGTCATCAATCCCAATTTCATCGCCATAAGTCCCTCGCCATCGTGGTTGCAAGAATTTTACTTGTTCCAGCACTGTACAGGCCGCTGTCGACTTTGACAAACCGCCCCTTGCTGACAGTTCGCTAGCCTACAGAACTTAGGCATTTACGTTTTATCACTGGCGATGCGCGCAACCGTGCCCCTGTTATTGCCTTTTAGGCGCATCTCATGGATAGCTACTAACGCGCCGAGGAAATTGTCGAGGCCAGCATTTTTATCAAACAGTAGCTCGAACTAGCGCAGTCTTTTGAGACTATTGCCGATTAAGTGGAACTGTTAGCCGCTGATTTTCAGTGACTATTTTTTGCCACTTAGTCCTTTACCCGTTTGTCAGTCAATCGCCCACTTCGCCAGCATAGCGCCGATAACCCACTCGATAGACAGTTAAAGTTTAGTTGGGTTTGGCTTGGCTTGGCCTGGCAACACCTCACCACCGCGGCGCCACTAGCTCCGGTCGCGACCCAGATAAAACGGGCACTATGGCAGAACGGTAGCGCGGTGAGCGGCGCCGATAGCCTCCATTTGCGGCTGCGCGCAACCTCGACATTGCGCGGTGCAGCTACAAAATCTACACTAACAACTACCAAGGCATACTCAGCGCTAGCGCCTAGGCCGACAGCGGCGAAACAATGGGCCACCAGATCGAGGCGCTAATACCGGCCATCAGCCGACCGCTGGCGCACATATTTGGCATTGGGGAAAGACCTCGAAGGCCTGCCTGTGGCGCGCAGTTAGTGGGCAACCGAGGGCAATAGTGGGCGCTGTTAAGCTAGCGGTTTAAAGCGCGCTGTAGGCCAACTACCAAGACACGCCCAAATAGCGGACTGCTGGGCGCAGTTTAGTACTGGACTTGGCGACACTGTAAGTGGGAAAGGTTTGCGTTACTGTGAGTTGGCTATCAGCCTCTTCCAGACCTGGAGAATAACTGTTGGATATATTAACGCTGTGGCCGCCAAACTGCGAGTGAGGCTGATCTACTTTCCGCACCAGCGCAAAGTGATCGCCGTTTCTGACCCCGCTATTGGCACCGGCCATCAGTATTACCCGGGTGCCTGCAGCGGCTACAGACACTGGAATCATCAGCGGCTGACAACTTATTTTAGCGCCGAGATCGGCCACCGCCTGATCGATTAATCGGCTGCTCATAGCGCCGTAGTCGGTGCGCCAAAACCCCGGCGAGGCAAAGCCCACCTGAGCGGTAAAACTGGCGTCCCACAACCCGGTTTCAGCGTAGGTTTTGTCGTATAAAAATTGTCCCGACAGGCCGTCGTAAACCACCATGCGAAAGGCCAGTACCCGCTCTTGCGCACTACTGCCCTTGCCGGTCCAGTTTTTCAGCTGGCCACCGGCACTGCTGAGCTGACGCGCCACCCAATTTTGCCCGGAGTAGCCCTCGCCATCGAGCATCGACATATCAACAATCGATCCGCCCACAACAAACTGTACGCCGTACTGCTGGGCGTAGGCCTGCACCCGGGTAGACATCTCACCGACCCCACGAATAAGACGATTATCGCTGCTCAGATGAATCTCGGCGTCAACCTGAGCCGCGGCGTTATATGCTGGGTACAGACGCCGCGCCAACTCCCGAGGAAAAGCCTGATCGACATTGTGCAGACGCCCTACTGTCGAAGACTGTGGTCGGTCCCGGGGAAATGCGGTGAATAACAGGCTGCGGTTGTAGCGCTGCGCTGCGGCCTGCGAACAATTTTCAGGCTGCCCAATTTCCGCCTCAATAAGAACGCGGTAGACCCCCTGATCACGGCTTTCCTGCAGCACTTTAACATCGCTAATTTGACCGGAACTGGCCAGCTGTATACGGTCTTCGGTCAGCAGTCCGCGATCGATGGCACTGACACCATCAACGCGAACACCTCGAGTTATTAGAGCATTGTGAATAGCATTATCAATAGCCTCTTGCCTGGCCAGCGCAACGTCACCGGCAAACACGCTGCTGCCCTGGGCCTGCACAACTTTTGCATTGACGCCACTGCAGCTCACTACAAGCAGCAGCAGCGCTGCCACGCCCAACCCAAATCGAAACTGCATATTCAAATCCTCTGGTGCTACTGGTCGCTGGTCATTTTAGACTCGCTGGCCATGGCCGGCCCATAGTGACTAGCGCTGGTCGACAGCGTACTAATAGCGGGCTGCTCACCCGTTGTTGCGTCACTGTTTGGAGCCTCGAGTGCCGCAGCAGTTGACTGCCCGCCACTGAACAATTCAAAAAAACCGGTATCCAAAACCAGCGATAAAGTGGTTTCGTAGTGGCCCGCTTCGGTTATGCCCTGGGAGACAATCTGCGCCTGGCGAAGGTAGCTATTGACCGTTACCCGCATATGGTCGTAGTCGGTTATAAACCCGGACACTTTGCTACTGGCGGATATTTGCACCCCCTTTAACTGCTCGGCCAGCGCCCGATAGGCGTCCACTTCCGAAGCCCGAGCGGCCATAAGCCCACGCTGCACGGTATTGCTGGTACTCATATCCGGTGCCCCGACGCCAGTCACCACAATAGCTTGAGCGCCATCATCACTTCCGCTAAGCAGGCCACAACCGGCCAATGCTAGCACCAGAACAACAGGTAATAGCCGCATTGCATTATTTGTAAACATAGACGCTCTCATTGCTAACCGTTTTATTCATAAATTCTTTGTTTAGCTATCGGCCGCCGCCCAAAAATATTTAACACCGACACTAACGCACTACTAACACACTACTCACCCTTGGCGTCATCAGCGCCAATTACGCAGTAGCCCGCGTTTGACCTGAGGTTGAGCTCGACCTAACATAAACGTAATATAGACCTGACATAAATTGAACACAGACCTCAAAAAATTGTGCCTAGCCGCGGCTAACAGCGCGCATAGCAGGCTCTTTGACAACGGCATTAGCGACATCTTTAACTCGCTATTGAGCCCGATATTTAGCCACACCGTTAACGACCGGTAACAGCGCTAGGTGACTGCTGGTTAATAGTGCTGATTATTAGTGCTGATTAATAGTACTGGTTAACACATGGCGATCAACATAACTGCGGGGCTGGCGGGACTGATTGCAGGCGTTGCTCTGGACTATGGTCGCAGCCCAAACAATGCCTTGGTAGAAACCTTAACCGCATCATCGATAATAACGCGCTATTATCGATGATGCGGCCTATTAATAAGGTCATTGTGGTATCTAAGCCAGGGCATCGTTTTTTTACTGTATTGACCGCCCCCGCCACCGCGCTATTATTACTGAGTTACAGCAGCGTCGCCAAGCTGTCAGCCACGCCAGCGATCAACCGAGCCAACACCGCCCATTCCGCTCCCAGCCCCGGTTAGTGAAGTGGCGTTGTAATCGGGGTAAGCTATGCCAGCGAAGTATTAATACCGGGGCTTGGCTCAGATAATTAACCCAGCGCCCTCGGCAATATCGACAGCGCCAACTTATGGTAAAATTATGCACCGACCACTATTGATCTCTTGTTTAGCCGCCCTATTACTGTCGGCCTGTAGCGGCCTGCCTAATAACGACAAGCCTATAGCTAAGGCTACAGTCACTACTACTACGACTGCTACAGACACCAGCGCAGCCACTACTACGGCCATAGCCAATGTCACCGTTATTGATGCGATCAATGGCAGTAGACCCAACCAAACGGTTATCTACAGTGGCGACAAGATTATCGCGGTGCAAGCTGCCTCGATGACCTACCGGGCAGACACGGTTATCGATGGCAGCGGTAAATACCTAATACCTGGACTGTGGGACTTTCATGTACACCTGAGTTACGACGACCGCTTCAGTGAGTCAATGTCGGCGCTGTTTCTCAATTACGGTATTACCAGCGTGCGCGATACCGGCGGATTGCTCGACAAGGTAGTGCCCTTAGTCGATATTATGCGCGCGGAGGGAGCACAGGCACCGCGGGTATTTTTTGCCGGCCCACTGCTCGATGGCAACGACGTTGTCTACGACGGCAACGCCCGTCCTGAGATAGGCGTTCGCAATACCACCGCCGCCGAGGCCCGAGCCACCATCACCGAACTGAAAGCGCGCGGTGTCGACTTTATCAAGATCTACGAAATGGTCAGCCCAACAGTCTTTGCCGCCATGGTTGAAGCCGCCGATGAACTAGGATTGCCGATTGACTCCCATGTGCCGCTGTCGATGCGGGCCAGTGTCGCCGGGCCAATGGTCGACTCCATCGAGCACTTGCGTAATATCGAGATGGACTGCGCCGCCAACGCCGAGCAATTACACGCCGAGCGCCTGATGCAGTTGGCCAACGAGGGCGGTATATCAGGCTACCAACTGCGCAGTAATCTGCACCAGTCACAACGCCTCAGCGCTATCGACAATTATTCCGAACAACACTGTGACAAAACCCTCGCCAGCTTGATGCGAACCTTGCAGGTACCCACGCTTAGACTCAATACGATCACTCGTTTTCCACCCTCTATGCGGGAGGGCTGGACCAAAGCCCTGGCTTTGTCTCCGCTGGCAGTGCAGCAAGAGTGGGCACCGTTGAGTGCGCGTTTAACCCAGGGCGCAGCTAGCGCCGATGCGCGCTTCGCCGACTGGAGCCTATTTTTAACCGGCCGTATGTATCAGCAGGGTATTCCTATAGCTGCGGGCACCGACACGCCCATCGGTCTGTCGGTACCCGGCTTCAGTCTGCACTCGGAATTGGAGATGTTAGTGCAAGCGGGGCTACCGCCAATAGAAGCTATTCGCGCGGCGACCCTGCGCCCGGCGGAGTATTTTTCACTGCAACATAAAATGGGCAGCATTGACGTTGGCAAGCGCGCCGACCTGGTGCTGCTAGACAAAAACCCACTGCTCAATATTCGCCACACCCGCAGTATTACCGCGGTCATTAGCAAGGGTAGCTTGGTGCCACGGGATTGAAACGGGGAGTAGGTACTCCCGGCTAGTGGCGACACTGCCCGGGATTCAGGGTTCGGTATTCACGGTCTAGTATTCAGGGTCTAGTATTCAGGGTCTGGTATTAAGGCTCTGGTATTAAGGGCCTGGCATTCAGGACCCGGCTCCAAACCGCGGTATACAAACGCCTACAGTATTGAACCCTTTGCCCAGGTGCTCAGCGCTATGTCTTTTTTCATCCGCATCGAGCCTAACACTTTAACTTAAGCGTAAAGTTCTAGCTTTCGATGATACTGCCCTGATCAACCAACAGACCGCTGATTGCCCGGGGCAACTGGGTACTGATAATGCGCTGTCCGGGTTGCGAATTTTGCCAGCGCACCAGCACTTGGTAGCCTAGCGCCGAATGGAACTCACCGACTCGCTCGACGTCGATGGCGCGCAACCGACTATCCACTACTTCATAGATGCGGTTGTTCTCGTATAGCGACTGCACTGGCAGCGCAACCACACCGTCTTCACGGGGCAAAATCACGGTAAGATCAACTAACCGTCCAATTTCTGGCAACTGCTGCAACGGCTTTTTGGGTTGCTGCAGATCTACCGAAAAAAAGCCATCGAGACCAGCTTGGCCGCTTTTTACACTACTCGACAGGCGCTTGAGACTCAGCTCAGTGCGACTAGACTCACCTTGCTGCGCTGGGATAAAACCGTGAACCTCAGTATGGTTAGCCAGATAGTGACGCAGGCGATTCAAGTACTGGTTGGGCAGTGGCGCGCGCACTTCAAAACCCGCGGACTGAGCCATGCGCAGCAGCGGCTGACCGGGCAGCGCATGACTGCCTGCAGCGGCCACCACCGCGATCACTGGGCCGTCAAAAGGTGCCACAATCGTCGCCTTGTTCAAATTCAGCTGGGCCTGTTCGAGGGCCGCTTGAGCCCGGTCTAGCAGCGCGCGCTGCTCCATTATGCGATGGGGAAAATCCGCTAGTTGTCGCTGAAATACTTGATACTCGATACTGCGCTCATTTTCTCGCAGTGCAACTTGGTCCAACATGCTCTGCGAAATCATCCGGGTTTTGTGCAAATGGCGCTGCCGATCAAGAATATCGCGAGACAGCTTTTGCACCGCGTCATAGTGCTGACTCGAAGCTCGTACCAGCACAAAGTCAGCGGTTGCCGCCGCCAGTCGGGCCTGTGCCTGAGCGAGATCGGCACTGCGCTCCCGTAAGCGCAGCTGCAACTCGCGCTGATCGAGACGCAGCAATACCTGCCCGCGCTTCACCCACTGGCCCTCCCGTGCCTCAACCGACTCTATGCGCGCCGGTGTATCAGTTTGCAGTGTCGCAATACGGCTCGACTCGACTCGGCCATAGAGCCTGAACATCGGCGACAGACGCTGCGGTTGCACCACAATTGATGACACCGGCCAAGCTTTTTCAGTCTGCGTCGCCGGTACCGGGTTAGGCGCGGTGGCATAAACCACCACACTCAATACCGCCGCGCCACATAGCACCGCCAGCGCAGAGAACTTTCGGTGACCACCGGCAATAGCACCGGCCCGAGCCCAGCGAGGGATTTCCTGATCGTGCTTATTCATAGTCTGCTGCCCTATTGTTGGGGTTGAAATTTGATCTATTGTTGGGTTTGAAGTTTGAGCTATTGTTGGGTTTGAAGTTTGAGCTATTGCTGGGGTTAACGTTTACGCTGTTGTTGCGGTTGCAGATTGAGCAGCTGCTGCAGTTAAAATTTGAGCAGTTGCTGAAATTAATAGTGTTACTAACATTGAGAATCGAGCGATTGACCCGCGCCATTATCATTGACCTAGAGCCGCTGAGTAGCGGCTGAGAAACCACTATTGAGTCGCTGCCATCGGCTCTGGAGGCGGCTATTGAAACGCTCTAACAACAAAATAAGTGCCGGGATAACCAGCAATACCAATAGCGTCGCCAGCGTCAGACCAAAACAGATAGTTACCGCTATCGACTGGGTATAAATACTCAGCGTCGAACCGCCAAATAGCAGCGGTGTTAGGCCGGCGACCGTAGTGACCGAGGTCAGCAGCACCGCCCTCACTCTGGCTCGAATAGAATCTCTTAAGGCGGTTGTCAGATCACTACCCGCGTGCAACTCGCGCTGTAGAAAACTGATCAAAACAATGGAGTCATTGACCACAATGCCGGTGAGGGAGAAAAACGCCAACATCGACATTGGGGATATATCCATGCCCATAATAAGATGTCCCAGCACAGCACCGCTGAGACCAAAAGGAATAGCCATCATAATTGCCAGCGGCCACAGGTAGCTGGCAAAGACCCAGGCCAAAATAATATAGATGAACACCAGCGTTAACAGCGCCCCCATCGAAAGCGTCTGCAACAACAGCTGATCTTGCTCAGAGCGCCCACCCAGACCAAACTGCACCTGGTGTCGATCCAGTATCGGCTGCAAATCTTGAGCGCTTATCGCTGTGGTAATGGCAATGGCATTATTAATGTTGCTGTCCACTGTCGCACTGATCGATATCGACAGCTTGGAATCCGTATGGCGAATAGTGTCGATACCCCGCCGGTTGTGTAAACTGGCAATATTTGACAGTGCCACCATAGTACCCGCCGGGGTCTGTATCGGCAGTCGTTGCAAGCTGGCCATGTCTTCGCGCTCGGCATCGGGCAAAATTACCCGCACCTCCAACTCGACGTCCCGGTCGTTAAAAATTTGCACCCGCTGACCACTGTAGGCGGCTCGCAATTGACGGCCCAAAGACTCGGTAGTCACTCCTAATGACCGTCCTAGCGGGGTAAGAGAAAAGATAAACTGCTCTATGCCGTAAGGTACGTTATCGACCACATTACTCACTCCGGGGTGAGTGCTCAGCACCGCCCCCAGATCTTCAGCGGCGCCTTTCAAGGCCGGTAAATTGTCGCCACTTAGAACAAAAGTTATATCCGGACGACCGTTGCCAGCGCCCCCCGACACCGCCACTACAAACTGTTCAACATAGCTCGGTACGTTAATAGCTGTGCGCCAAGCGTCGACAAAGGCCAGCGGCGAACGCGTGCGCTGCTCGGCAAAAACATACTGGCCATTGACTGAGGCGTACTGTAAACCCTGCTTGCGTTCCTCACTGAGGCTGGCGACATTGCGCCTGACCAGCCAACCACTGAGATTGTTAGCCTGGCTGGTACTGTCCACTTGCACTAAGGTGGCCTCCAGATGTGCCAAGAACTTATCGCGCTGGTCCTCAGTGGCCGCTGAGCTAAATTCGACATTGGCCTCGATCGACTCAAAGCTAAAACCCATCTGCATATTAAGTGGTACGTGGCCAGCACCCACTAGTGCCACACTAACCATTAGCATACCCGCCGCCGCCGCCACGGTGATTGCGGGAAAGGCCAAGGCACGGTCAACTAAGGGCATAAAATGCCGATCGCGAAGGGCTACAAAGCCACTGTCAAAACGCTGTCTAAAACTGCCCTCAGCAACCTTATCGCCACGACTGAGGGCGTGGCGTAAATGCCCCGGTAATACCGCAAAACACTCCACCAAAGAAGCAACGATAATACACAGCAGCGCGGTCGGCAGAACCAGAATCATATCGCCCATCACCCCGCCGATCAGCAGCAGTGGAATAAATGCCGCCATCGTCGTCAGCGAGGAAGTCAGCACCGGTACCCACATGCGAGACGCGCCGGCTACCGCCGCTTCAGCGGGACTCATACCCGCCTCAAAGTGAGTCACCACGTCTTCGCCAACCACGATGGCGTCATCTACCACAATACCGATGGCCATAATAAAACCCAGCAGGGCGACAATGCTGATGCCGTGGCCAAACAGCCCGTAGAACAGTGCCAGCCCCAGTAGAAAACTCACCGGGATGCCGACCATAACCCACCAGCCGACCCGGCCATTGAGAAATAAAAATAAAATGGCTACCACCAACAGCAAACCGAAAAAGCCGCTGCCAAGAATCTGTTGTAGCTGTGTCCCCAGCAGGTCCCAGACATTAACCACCACTGCCACTGCTACTCCCGGCGGCAAGCCCGGGCGCAGCTCAGTCAACCACTGCTGCAAGATAGTCTCGGCCTGATAGGCATCGCTGCTAGTGGCTCGGTATAACGACAGCGTAATAGCGGGCTGACCGCCGCGCTCAATCGTCGGCTGGCCCTCTCGGGAACGGCGCTCGACGCTGCCAAAACTGTCGAAGCGCAGCAACTGATCGCCGACCTCGACCTGTAACTGTTCAAAGCCCTGCGGGTCTCGCTGCTGTTCAAGGCTGCGCAGTTGGTGCACGCCCTGGCCACGACCGATGCTGCCCGCCGGCACATCCTGACTAAGCCGGGCGATCTGGGCGGCGATGTCGCTGTGACTGAGGCCCAGCGCATGCAGCGCTTTGGCACCGACTAACAGGGCGATTTCCTGCTGCGGCAGGCCCTCAAACTCAATCCGCTCGATACCCCGGTCCAGTAGCTGGCGCTCCATCTCGCGGGCGATCGGGATTAACTCCACCACTGTGCCCGGGCCAGTAAGGGTAAGTACCGCTACATTTTCCAAATCCTGTTGTCGGCTGATTTCAGGGGGCTCGATACCGGCGGGTAGATTGCGGATATTGGCCACTCGCTGCTTCACCTGATCGAGGGCTTGAGTCATATCGACATCGAAGTCGAACTGCACCGCAATCACGGTATAACCGTTGCCGGTGCGGGAATTAACCCGCTTCAGCCCCGGCAGGTTTTTTAGTTGCTGTTCGATCGGCAGAGTAACTAACGACTCCACATCTTCGGCGCTGGCACCGCGCCAGCTGAGATTGACCCAAATCTGGGGAACCGCCATCGGTGGGTCCAACTGGCTGGGTATACCGCGTATAGCCCACAGCCCCAGCAGCAACATCACAATCATGGTGAGATTGGCGGCGACGCGGTGTTCGGCAAGTCGTTTAATCATAGATAGCTACTGTGTCGGGGTCAGGTAAGCGATGGTATGCCCGAATCAATCTCGGCAAGATCACGCCATGGAACTACCTGTACCCTTACAGGAAGTATGCCAAGTTTCTAAGCTATTGTTTTAAAAAGATAATTTAGTTTATTTCGATACAGTAAATATAGTTATGGCAATATTAGCTAAATAATTAGTTAATATATTCAATTTTTAGTTATTTTAGCCACCACAGAAATTCGGCTTAGGACAAATCACCACAAGCCACTGCTAAGCCGCTCCCAAAGCCAGCCACTAACCTAGCCCTAAGCCACCCCTAATGCTGGTACTTGTCGGCCTAGCGCCAATCAACACAGACCTTTCTGGGCGCGGGCTGACCGAGTGGACAGCCTACTGCCACAGTAAAATCTCAACAGCGGCCACCTTCACCGCGCTCAGTTTAACTGGCGCAACGGCTTGAGATTAGCCATAATCGAAGGCTTGAGCGGCAACCAAATAGCAATAATAACGACCACCCAATGAGGTATTTGACGATGGCCAAACCCTATCCAGACCACCCCCAACTGCGAGGCAACTTTGCCCCGCTACGTATGGAGTGCGACATCGACGACGTTGTTGTTCGTGGTGAAATACCCAGCGACCTCAATATCAGCTACTTCCGCAACGGCCCCGACCCCCAGTTCGCACCCCGGGGTCAGCACCACTGGTTTGGCGGCGACGGCATGGTCCACGGCTTTCATATCCAAAATGGCAAAGTCCGCTATCGCAACCGCTGGGCCCGCACCCAAAAATGGCAACTGGAGCGAGACGCAGGCAAGTCGCTGTTCAGCGCCTTTAATCCAATGGACTGCGACCCCTCGGTAGCGGGTATGCAGACCGACGGCACCGCTAATACCAATATAGTCTGGCATGGCAATAAACTGATGGCCCTAGAAGAGGGCCACGCCCCCTTCGAATTAGACCCCAATACGCTGGAATCTAAAGGTGGCTGGAACTTCGACGGCGGCTATGGCGACCGCATGACAGCGCACCCTAAAATAGATCCAAAAACCGGTGAGATGCTCTTTTTTGGCTATATGGTCGGCGAACCGCTGGGTAATGGCATGAGCTACCAGGTGGTCGACAAACACGGTCAACTGACCCGCTCAGATCATTTCGAGGCCCCCATTGCCAGTATGGTGCACGATTTTATCACCACCGATGAGCATGTTATTTTCCCCATTTTCCCGCTTACCGGCAGCCTCGATCGGGCAATGACCGGCGGCCCGGCCTTTGCCTGGGAGCCCGATAAAGGTTCTCACATCGGCGTGTTGCGCCGCGGTGATAGCATCGACAAAATTCGCTGGTACGCGATCGACCCCTGTTATGTTTTCCACGCCCTCAACGCCTGCACCCGCGGCGACAAGATCATCGCCCATATGATGCAGTTTGAAGAGGCACCGCTATTCCCCCACGCCGATGGCAGCCGTGGCGATCCAAAAAAGGCCAATGCCCGACTCTGCGAATGGACCATTGACCTAGCTCCCGGCGGCGGTATTAGCCGGCGCTACCTAGACGATATTACCGGCGAATTCCCGCGCCTAGACGAACGTTTCACCGGCCTAGAAAATCGCCACGGCTACTACGCCGCCTCCACGACCAACGACGGCGGCAAAGGTTTTGATGCTATCGCCCACGTTGACTTGTTATTGGATCGGCGCAGCCTCTTTGAGCTGCCCTCCGGCGACACCACCGGTGAGCCGATATTTGTACCCAAGTCGCTGACCGCCGCCGAGGGCGAAGGCTATCTGCTAAGCGTGGTCTCTAGAGCCGGTGAAAACCGTAGCGACTTATTGGTATTTGATGCCACCGATATCGCCGCCGGCCCACTGGCCGCAGCGGAACTGCCACACCGGGTACCGCACGGCTTTCACGGCAATTGGAAGTACAACGACTAAGTTAGACGGTCTGCGCCACACCGGGCAGGCCACCGCAAACCCGTCTGCGATAAAACTGTAGTGAAATATGGCTAAACTGAGGCTGGTATTTCGTCTGACCAGTGATTATCAGGATGAGATCAAACAAAAGCTGCACCTAGAGCTAGCCTCTCATATTGTGCAGGACAATATACTGATGAAAAACGGCGAGCTCGATCATCAGGTGCTAAAAAACAACTTTCACAATATGATGATACTGGGTCCGAGCTTCGAGTTTTATGTATTGGATTCCAGCGGCAACATTCTGACCTACAGTGTCGACCCAGGTAAGGTAAAAGAGCGGCGGTGTCGCTGACACCGATCCTAGAGTTTCTGCGCGGCCGCGAAGAGGTGCCTATCATCGGCGAAGCTCCGCGCTCATTAACCGGCCAGAAAATATTTTCCGCCGCTGCAATCCGCCAACACAATGAGCTAATGAGTTATCTCCACATTATTATCGGCGGTGAGATTTATGATGGCATCGCCGATCGCTTGCAGCAAAACCATATCATTACCTTGAGCATAGGCGTGTTAGTAGCGGCACTGGCCTTGGGTTTGATGGTAACCCTAGTACTTTTTTCGCTACTCACTCGGCCATTGCGGCATCTCGCCAGCGAAATAAAGCAATTTCATGACAGCGGTTTTATCAGCGAAACACTGCCGGCATCTAACTGGCAAAGCAACAGCCATGAGGAATACACCAGCTGAGACACACCTTTAATTCGATGGCAGTGGAATTGGGTGGACAGTATCAAAAAATTAAAACGGTCGACGAGCTGCGCCGGGGGTATTAACTAGCGACCACCACCGGCCATTGTCTTACAATTTTATCGCCATAGACGCACCACTCGATTGCAACCTTACCACCCCGTTTGCCCCTTCAATATCAACCGCAATAGCTACCTGCTCAGCGTCGCTTATCGGCACTGCAAGCCCCAGACTAGCAAAATGCCCACGCAACTCACTAGCTGAGGGCGAAAACAGCTGTAGCTGTTTTAACCGACCCGCCAGCGGGTTAACCGCCGAGGGGTGCTGGCAGCCCTGCCAATCAATCACAAAAGGCACCACATTGCCAAAACCATGATCGCCAAAAAATAACAGCTGCCACTCTAACAACTCACCACCGTCTATTTGACGACGGGTATCTAAGGGCCCCAATACCGACCACTGCAGCGACTCCGCTAGCGCCGCAACTGCGGCTAAATCACTAGCTGCCGCCGCCCAACTAATAAGCTGACAGCCCGGCAATGCTGCCAGACGCTTGCCAAAACTGGTGAGTGGCTGAGCCGGGTCTGGGGCAATAATTTCCAGATAGCAACTCTGCCCCAGCGACAACAGCGCATTGCAGGTACCGAGCCCCGGGTGAACGCCCCCCGGCGCGGCCTTTACTGAGAACAACCGCTGCGCCTCGGCAATACCGGTTTCCAAATCTGGCGCTCCCCACATGAGGTGATCAATGTTAAGCATAAAATACCCGGGCTAAGCCTTGCTGATAATCGAAGGAAAGAAACAAGTTACTGTACTGCGGCTAACCCAGTAGCGCCAGCCCTAAACCTTTGTCGACAGCAGTTTCTCACGGGCAATGAAAGCGGGTAATTGAACCTAAAGCGCGGGCTCGAACATAGAATGCAGAGCTTATGCACTTCGACGACTTCTACGTCTTCAAGCGGCACACTCGCAAATCGGCCATTGCCGTCAATCACTGGCTGATGATTTGGCGAAAGCGGCCAGACCTCATTTACCGTGTGGCAGTATTGACTCTAGTAATTTTTTTAAGCTACTTGCGCCAAGGTATTGAGGTAAAGACGATTCTTTAAAGAGCACTTTTTTAAAGACTACTTCCTTAAAGACCATTTCTTTAAAAACCATTTTTTAAAGACCAGTCTTTTAAAAAACTCCTTAAAATTGCTACAGAAACACTACTGCAAAACTATTGCCACAGAAACACTGCTACAAGAAAACCCGTTCAAAGGTAGATTTTTCAGCATTGCTAATCACCTCCTAATCAACTGTTTTTAAAAAAAGCATTCGTTTAAATCTGCATTTTTGCTATGACCCGCTGTGGGTCAGCAACTGTGGTAGAACCATTTCGGCTGCCCATGCTACTAGGCAACAAGCCTTAGACATTACTCACCGTGTTGTAATGCATTTTCCTTTGCGACGCGGGTTTATACTTTTTCAAAATTAAAAACCAGCATCAAATCATAACAGTGGGGCAATGGCGCGATTTTGCTCTTATATACAACGGAAAAAAGGCTATTAACCTCTTTAACTCAGTGACGCTCTATTCTAAAAGATAGGCGATTAAGCGGGGATACTAGTGGCGCATTGATTTTTTCACGTCTTGAATTATGCTCTTATTATAGCTACGCGTTATGTACGGCCAGTCGATCGGTGAAAAACGGCGGAGAATAACCGCAAGTTCTAACAAACCCGATTTTAACTTCCATAATTTACCGTAGGGAAATACCCATGACTAGCGTCTCGCAATTATTGAAACTAAAAAAAAGCACACTGTGGTGTATCGAGCCTGAACAGACCGTTTATGTCGCCCTACAACTAATGGCGGAGAAAGATGTTGGCGCCCTACTGGTAACGCAACAGGGAAAATTAGTTGGCATTTTTTCTGAGCGCGACTATGCTCGAAAATTAATTTTGATGGGTAAGTTTTCTAAAGAGACCGCCGTCAGCGAACTGATGACTCGGGATGTGCTCTACGTTGGCCCGGAGCATACCCTTGAGAACTGTATGGTGCTGATGAGCAACAAACGCATCCGCCATTTGCCCGTTATCGACAGCGGTACACTGCTCGGCATTGTCACCATTGGTGATGCCGTTAAGCAAATTATTCACGACCGGGAACACACCATTCACCAGTTAGAAAACTATATCAGCGGGGGCTACTAGCAAAAGCTATAGCGCGAGCGGGCAAAAGACACGATAGCCATCTAGTCGGCCTCTAGTAACCCTTTAGTTCTCATTTATTCGCTATTGAGTCGCCATTTAGTCGCCATTGAGCGCCACTCGGTAACTGACTAGATGCCGGTCCCGCACAGCTTGAAGCGTATCTTCATATGCTTAAAACCGTGCACAAAACTTGCCCGAATACGCTCTTCACTGATCAGTTCCATCGATTCTATGCGCGGTATCAGCTGCTGAAAAAACAAGCGCATTTCCATCCGTGCCAAAATCAGTCCCAGACACTGGTGGGGGCCGGTGCCAAAAGCTAAATGCCGATTCGGTTTGCGCTCAATGTTGAATTCTAGGGGCTTGTCAAATACCGCCTCGTCGAAGTTAGCCGAGGCATAGAACAAGCCAAGGCACTCACCCTTTTGAATTTTCTGGCCACCAACCTCGCAGTCTTCCATCGCCGTGCGAGCAAACTGCGCCACCGGGGTCGACCAACGAATCATCTCCTCGACAGCCAGTTTTAGCGCATTTTCGTCCTGCACAATTTCTTTGAAGCGCTGCATTTGCGCGGGATTAGCCAACAGCGCATGTAGGCCGCCAGATATCGCATTACGGGTGGTGTCGTGGCCCGCAGTGGCGACGATAGTGTAATAAGAAATAAGCTCTTTATAAGGTAAATACTCACCGTCAATCTTGCCGTTGGCAATATAAGAGGCTAGGTCTTCGGTAGGGTTAGCACGGCGCTGCTCAGTTATATCGCCGAAGAAGTCGTAGATGTCTTTAATGGTATCGAAAATCGACAATGGATCGTCGCCAACTCGCCGCATTTCGGGGTCGTCGCCAGCAAAAAGCTCATTAGTTAATTTCAAAATACGCCACTCGTCTGCAGCCGGCACACCTAATAATTCAGAAATAAGCTTCAGCGGCGGCCATACAGCCACATCCTGAACAAAATCTAGCTCCTGCTCGCTGCCGTCGGCCATCATAGTGTCGAGTATTTCACCGGTAATGACCGCCAAACGGTCCTCCAGTGCTTTGATATTACTGGGTTTGAACCAGGCCTGAGTTAGATCTCGGTACTTGCCGTGATCCGGTGCATCCATCTGTACCAGCGATCGGATAAGACCACCCTCCCCCGCCGACGTCAGCACCTCAAGCAATTTTGGCGAGTCCTTGAGCCGCTCAAAAATCGCCGTTATTACTTCCGCCTTCATTTCTGGGGTGGATGCTTCCTTGATCAACAATGGCCGCGGCTCGCTGGCAAATAACGCCGCCTTTTTTTCAATCTCAATGATATCGGCATGGCGAGTGACCGCCCAGAACGGCACAAAGCCCTCGGGACTAACCTTGCGCAGGGCATCGTTTTTTCGCAGCCAGGCAAAGGCTTGGTGGGGATGGCCGATGGCACCGTAAACTTCCGGCAAGATAACGTCATTGTCATTAAATACGTAATCGGAATTCATCTTCAATCCTCGTTAGATTAGCTCGGCCGGTTCGCGGTTTATGTTTCTTTTTTCTTGAGTTTGACAAAGCTGGAGGTGCAGGTGGCCGTCGCCATCAACGAGCCATCTTCGTTGTAGAGACTGGCCTCGGCAAAACCAATCGACTTGCCGCGTTTAATCAACCGCCCCTTGCCAATAAGACGACCGGGTTTGCCGGCGCTGATAAAACTGGTTTTCATCTCCAGCGTTGGCATGATTTCACCCCACTCCACTTTGAGGCCGATCGCGGCAGACAGCACATCGTCGAGCATCGCCGAAACCATGCCACCGTGGATACCGCCCCATTTGTTGCAAACCTGCGCAGTCGTATTGAAGGCGATGGTGGCAGTGCCGGCCTCGTCGTCGGCGTCAACAAATTCCCAGCCTAAATAGGTGCTGGGGGCCGAGGGGTTTTTAATTACCGAGGCAATTACCGGGGGTAGTTTTTCGTCGCCAGCTGTAAATTTCATGCAGTATTTTCCTTCTCAATTTCAAAGTCTGGGCAAGCCTGCTAAGACTGACTGGCAGCGGCCAAACAGCCCCATAAAGGCAGCGGGTGTAACATTAAAAATTATCACAGGGCAGCTCTGCGCGTAGTGCTCAAGCAAGCAAAACTAACGCGCTGTACCCAGCTAATGCAGGCCTTGCTAGGGCCTGCGAAATACTCTTGCTGGCATTTTTAAAGACAGCGATAAAGCGCGTCTACCAACAGTCGCGAACGCGGGGTTGCGAGCGGGTCCGACGCCATTTGGTTCATTGCATAGCCGAAGCCAATGTTATTATCGGTGTCGGCAAAACCCAGCGAACCACCGGCACCGGCGTGGCCAAAGGCGTTGCTATTGGGCCCGTAAGCACCGTCGACGCCCATCATAAAACCCCTGGCCCGGCGCATCACCGAGCCTGTCACCAGATCAATACCGTCTTCTTTTTCCAACTTAGTGCCCCGGGCAATACCCTGCGCGCTGATAAATTGGCGGCCATTAGCGACTCCGCCATTAGCCATCATACCGTATACACGGGCAATGCCCTGGGCGCTGGCCTGACCGTTGGCGGCGGCAATTTCGGCGCTTCGCCAGGCACTGGAACAAGCATCTTTATAGGGCCTAATGTTAGGATTTAACATCGCTTCGGCGTACAGCGGCGGTACTGTGGGAAAGGGCGCCGCCTCCGGCTGCACTCGCGCCCGGGTGGGACTGATCAAATCGGCGACTCGGTGGTGTTCATGTTCGGGCAAACCGATATAACAATCGGCCTGCAATGGCGCGGCAATCTGCTGATGAAAGTACTGGCCCATGCTCTGGCCAGTAATGCGCCGAAACAACTCTCCCGGCAAATAGCCCCAGGTTACTGCGTGATAGCCGGCATCGCCACCGAGCGTCCACAGCGGTTTTTGTGCCGCCAGTAACCGGGTCATTTTGTCCCAGTCATACAGATCGGCGACCTGCAAGCGCTCATCGACACCGCAGACGCCACCGAGATGAGACAATACCTGCGCTACGGTCAATTGGTCCTTGCCCTGGGCGCCAAATTCAGGCCAGTAATCGGTTATAAGGGCGTCGTAATCCAGCAAGCCCTGATCGGCCAGCCTAGCGATGGCCACCGCTGCCAGCCCCTTGGTGGTGGAATACACATTCACTAAGGTGTCACGCTGCCATTCGCGGCTACCGGCTTGATCTTGAAAACCTGCCCACAGATCGACAACGGTCTCTCCTCCACGTTGCACACACAGCGATGCACCCACTTCAATACCCTGCCAATTGGCCGCGAAGGCGTCCTGCACCGCTGCAAAACCCGGTGCCACTTGGCCTTTTATTTCAACATTCATAGCTCACCTTTTTGCTCAAATTATTTTTCCTATATACTATCCGCTCAACGCCTAACAGCAAAGCGCTGGGACGTAACCAATGACTGTGCCGCTTTAATATCGCGCTTTTTTTCACTGTACCGGGGTATAAAACCGTTAACTCAGCCTATTGAACCTGAGTGTTAAACGGAGTGTTAAACTGAGAACCAAACCTGAGCCTTACCCCTAAGAGTTAACCCTGAGTGTTAACCCGGAGCATTGATCAAACCTATTTAGGGCGGACTCTGCCAATTTCACCACCGGCCCAAAACAACGCCATGCCGATCAAGCCAGCCGCGGCGGCGACCGCATAGGCCGCGCCATAGTGCTGGCCACTAAAGCCGTAGACCACACCCAGTAGTGCTGGCCCCGCAGCGGTACCCAAAGACGACAACAAATTGCTGAGGGCAAAAAGACGCGGATAAGCACTAACACCAAAGGCCTGGGCGATTAGCAGCGGCTGCAACATCAACAAGTTGCCCACGGTGATGCCAAACAGCGCCAGCCCCAGATAGAGCGTGCCGATACCAGAGCCCAGTGACAATAAACCCAGCGACAGGCTCTGTAATAACATCATAGCTAAGGCGAAGAGGCGAATCGACAACTGATCGATTAACCAGCCCCCCACCAGCCGACCCAAAATACTGGCCACCGGTAATATCGCCACCGCTAGCACGGTTTGGGTTTCACTCAACAGCTCGCGGGCAATGCCAAACTGATGGGCAATGCCGCCCACTTGAGCCAGCATCAAAAAGATATAAGCCACACTGATAGCCCAAAACAGTCGGCCTTTAATAACCGCACTGTACTCGCTGTCAGGCTCTTCGCCAGCGCCTGACAGCGCTGTCACTGCCGTCGCTGTCACCGCCGATGCGGCTCCAGGGCTGTCGCCATCCGGTGCCAGCCCCATCGATTCGGGGCTCGGGCGCAGCCATAACAGTGCGGCAGGAACCACTCCAAATAGGTATAACAAGCCCATCATCGGGCCGGCAAATAGTAATCCTTTAGATTCTACTAGCACCGCACACAGCGGCGTTATCAATACTCCACCCAGCGACAAGCCGGTACTAGACACGGACAGTGCCAGCGCCCGTCGGCGGTGAAACCAGCGAGTGACCAAGGTGGTGGCGGGAACCAACCCCGAGGCACAAAAACCCATACCAAAAAGGCAGTATAAGATATACAGCTGCCACAGATCTTGCACCAAACCCAGCGCCGACAACGCTAGCGCTGCCACCACGGCACCGGCACAGATACACCACCGTGGGTCGTAGTCGCGCAATAATTTGGCCACCCACAGACCGGTAATACCGCCACTAAGAAAAAACAGCGACACCGCAAGTGATACTGACTGCACGGTAAACTGCGGTAGTCGCGACAGCGCATTGATAATAATCGCGTGGTTGTAAAAACTCAGCCCCGATACCATGGTATTGATAAGCAGCAAGGTGAACACCACTTTCCAACCGTAAAACAACGCACTGTTGTTGTGTTTTTCGTTCGTTATATTGTTCATTGTATTGTTCG